>JAGBZD010000058.1 GCA_017628395.1 Paludibacteraceae bacterium
TCTGGTGAACCCTCGAAGACGGTCACATAGAGGTTCTTTGGGTCGAGTTTGAGCACATCCACGAGGTACTCCCATGCCATATCAATAGCGCCCGCCTTGAAATAGTCGCCAAACGACCAGTTACCGAGCATCTCAAACATGGTGTGGTGGTAGGTGTCGTGACCTACTTCCTCGAGGTCGTTGTGCTTACCGCTCACGCGCAAACACTTCTGCGAGTCCGCTACGCGAGGATATTGAATAGGGTCGTTGCCAAGAATGATACCCTTCCAAGGGTTCATGCCAGCGTTGGTAAACATCAGTGTTGGGTCATCTTTGATGACCATTGGTGCTGAAGGTACAATCTTGTGTCCCTTCTTCTCAAAATAATCCAAAAAGGATTGTCTAATCTCTTGACTTGTCATATGTTTTTTAGTTCATTTAGTTCACTATATTTCTATCTCCCATCAATCCCACAGATTCTCCATATTATCCAAGGGATGTATATTTCCCACTGATTACACGGATTGCACTAATCTTCTCTATCCGTGATTATCCGTAAAATCTGTGGGAGGTAATCACTACAGACTTATCTAAATAGTGGAATCATAACCATTCACTTTACTCCAGATTGATTTTTGTATATCAGTTGTATTAAAATTAACCAAAATCCCTCGATGTAATTTACTTAATTTTAAATAGGTAAGAATTTGCTTGTGAAATATATCACGCATTTCTGATACTGACTTTAATTCAACTATGATTGTATTCTCAACTAAGAGATCCAACCTCAAAGTATTAGTCAATATGAATTCATCCACCTCTATAGGTACTTCAACCTGTCTCTCGACATATAGCCCACGCTTGGAAAGATAGTATATAAGCACCTCTTCATAAACTGATTCCAGCAATCCTGGACCTAACGCATTATAGGTATCAAAAATTGCCCCTCTAATTTGATATGTTATTTCATCTTCTGTCATTCTCACGATTTTATCTGTACCACTGATTACACGGATTGACACTAATCTTCTCTATCCGTGATTATCCGTGAAATCTGTGGGAGGTAAATCACTTAATCCTGTGGAACGAATTTCTCTACTTTGTATTCCTTTTTCACTTCCTTCACTTCCACGACGAGTTGGTTGGAGAGCAATTTCTCATTCATCTCACGCTCACGCAGAATATCTATCGCCGCATAAATAGCGTGCAACATACTCGTTGCATCGGCTTCGTTCTTACCCGCCAAATTATACGCCGTACCGTGGTCAGGCGAAGTACGCACTACTGGCAGACCTGCGGTGAAGTTCACGCCGCTCATGTCCAATGCCTTGAATGGTGCCAATCCTTGGTCGTGATACATCGCCAGCACCGCATCAAAGTGGTTGTATTGTCCTGCACCAAAGAATCCGTCTGCCGAATATGGACCAAACGCCCAGATACCTTGCTCCTGTGCTTTCGCCACGGCAGGGCGGATGATATTCGTCTCCTCCTCGCCGATGAGTCCGTTGTCGCCAGCGTGTGGGTTAAGCGCCAACACGGCAATGCGTGGCTTGCGGCAAGTAAAGTCTTTCTTCAGGGTGTCGTTGAGTACCGCCAACTTGCTCAGGATACGCTCCTCAGTAATAGTCGCTGCCACCTTAGCGATAGGGGTATGGTTGCACACCAATGCCACACGCATACGCTCACTAATCATCATCATCAGACTATCTTTTCCCTCGCCAAACTGTTGGGTCAAATACTCCGTGTGTCCCGAATAGCGGAACTCATCCGATTGGATATTATCCTTGTTGATAGGTGCCGTCACAATAGCGTGTACCAGTCCGTTCTTGAGGTCTTGGCATGCGCGTTGCAAGCTCTTGAGCGAAGCCTGTCCTGCTTCTGTGGTGGACACGCCAAGTTGTACGGGTGTCTCATCGCCGTAGCAGGAGATGAGGTTCAGACGCCCATCTTTGGCTTGTTTGGGGTCTTGGATAATATTCCATTGGATATTGCGGTACTCCTCATCGAGGGTTTGCATGTGTTGGCGTGCTACTTTGGCGTTGCCATACACGATAGGGCGACAAATCTCGCAGATATGTGGCGCCGCGAGACTCTTGATAATAATCTCATAGCCCACGCCATTGATATCGCCTGCTGTAATTGCTATTATTGGTTTCATTGTTTTATATATTATTCTCCTTGCCCGCTGGGCAGAAATCCCAACTATCTAAACTAAGCGTATCAACAAAGAAATCGTTTGGATAGTTTAGATTTCGCGACCATAGGGAGCAGGAGATATTTTAATCTATCTGTGTTACCTTATCGTATTGCAGTTTCTCGAAGTCAAACGGCTTTCTCTCTTCGTTCTTGTAGCCCAGCGACATCACGCACAGCACCGTGAAGTTCTCTGGCAGCCCCGTCAACTTGCGTACCAAGTCCTCCGCGCCTTCTCGTTGATACACATGGCACCAGCACGCGCCCAATCCTTGGTCAGCAGCAGCGAGCCAAATGTTCTGCGCCGCAATGGCTGCATCGCATTGCCAAGTGTCAATCACGCTCGTGTCCGCAGCCACCACAATACCCGCCATAGCGGTGTCAAACATACCGCTGCCATAAGTGCGACAACCTGCCAATTGGCGCAATATTGCCTCGTTCCTAATCACCACAAAGTGCCATGGGTTCATTCTTTTGCCCGCAGGCGACATCAGCGCACAACGGATGATATAGTCCAATTTCTCCTGCTCTACAGGCTGGTCTGTGTATTTTCTATACGAGCGCCTTAGTTGGCACAAACTCTGAAAATCTTGCATAATTCATCTAATTTACAAAATAGCGTGCAAAGTTACTATTTTTTTCTCACATATGCAAACAAAAACGCAGAAAGATTACTTTCGCCAGAAAGTTCATTATCTTTTCTCCCTCTTTTCAGCAGATAATCTTAGGTGATTCGTAGGTTATTCGTAGGTGATTCGTAGGTTATTAAGCAACTTTATAGCATACCTACGCCTACCCATTAAGGTACAAAAAAAGCGAGGTTTTCCTCGCTTTTCATTCCTTAATACAGTTGTTTTTAAGCTGTCGTTAATATATTGCTGGTTAATTTTGGTTAAACCACCATCAACTCCGCCTTTGACTCACGAATAATCCCACAATAATCACCACAATGCCCACCAGTTTCCACACTGGCAACACTTCGTCAAAGATCAACCACATCAATATCGCCGTAAATACTGGGCGCACATTATTGAATACATTTGCCCTCGTCACACCAATCTCGCGCACCGTATAGCAAAACAGCACAAACGCCGCCACCGAAGCCAACACCGCCAGATACACCACCGCCGCACAACTTCTCCACCATTCCACACCACCGCTACACAATTCTACACCACTGCTACACAACTCTACACCACCGCTACACAACGCTTCTCCGCCCCACACCAAATAGAACAACAGCAACGCAAACGACTGCACATAAAACACGATACTCAACGGCGAGTACTTCGCTGGAATCTTGCGCAACACCACCGAATAACTCACTGACATACTGACCGTTAACACAGCCAGCAGCACACCCCACGAACTTCCCAACGCAAAGTCGTCTGCCCCCACCAACAGCAGTATCAGCATACCCACAGTCGATAGCACAATACCTATAATATTATTGCGTGTCACGCGCTCGCGCAAGAGCACAAGGGCAAACAATGGTGCCATCACGGGCTGCGTACTCAGCAGTGCCTCCGCTATCGTGGGCGAAGCAAAACTCTGATAGGTATAGGTCTCAAAAATGAAATACAAAAACGGCTGAAACAGTCCCCCCAACAAGAACAGCGGCAGGTCTTTTCTATCCACTTTTTGCAATCCCACCACCTCGTTCTTGCGAAATACCAAACCGATACACAACATCAGCAACACCGCCAATGTAAAACGCAATACGATGAGTGTCAGCGGACTAAACACCACCAACGCCTCTTTCACGGCAATCCCCGCACCTGCCCAAATGAGCATGGCAGTAACGACCGACAAATAGGGTATAATCTTTTTCATGTTGCAAAAGTAGTGCTTTTTTTTCACATACACAAATAAAAAATCAAATTATACATGGTAAATTTTGTAAATTGTAAATAATTTACTACCTTTGCAAAAATTTTGCATTCAATTCATAATTCGCCTCATGCTCACTCATCTCCACATACGCAACTACGCCCTTATCTCGCACCTCGACATTGATTTCCACGAGGGGTTCTCTGTTATGACAGGCGAAACGGGTGCGGGTAAGAGTATCATACTTGGTGCGCTCAACCTTGTGATGGGTGCGCGTGCCGACACCAAAACCATCACCGAAGGCGAAGAGCGTTGCGTAATTGAGGCAACATTCATAGAGAAGAAAGGCGATGAGGCGATAAGGCAAGAGATCATCATCCGCCGCGAACTCAATGCCAATGGGCGTTCGCGCTCCTTCGTAAACGATGAGGTGGTTACCCAAGCCGAACTCAAAGCATTGGCGCGCCAGCTCATAGACATTCACTCGCAGCACGAGAGTCTGATGCTCGGCGACGACCTCTTCCAGTTGCAAATAGTAGATAGCATTGCCAACAACCAAGCAGAGCAAGACGCCTATACCGCAGCGTATGAGCAATACAACAATGCGCTCAACGCCCTCCGCCAGTACCAGCAACGCGCTGCCAAAGCGCAAGCCGATGCCGACTATGTGGCATTCCAATGGCAGCAACTCGAAGACGCCCACCTGCAAGCCGATGAATTGGAAGAACTGGAGGCCGAAGAATAC
Source organism: Paludibacteraceae bacterium (assembly GCA_017628395.1). Classification (GTDB taxonomy): domain Bacteria; phylum Bacteroidota; class Bacteroidia; order Bacteroidales; family Paludibacteraceae; genus Colicola. The sequence goes on from JAGBZD010000058.1 coordinate 4,748, forward strand.
CGCCTCGCGCACGCCGAAGAAATACAATCATCACTCGCCACTGCCCTACAGCAATTGGATAGCGACAATGGCGCCCTATCGCTCATACACGCCAGCAAGTCGGCTATCGACAATTGCCAATTGCCAATCGCCGACCGACTCGATAGCGTAGAAATAGAACTCAAAGACATCCTTTCCGACATTCAGCGCCTCTACGACCGCACCGAACGCGACCCTATGCGTTTGGAGCAGGTGCAAGAGCGCATTAGCATGCTACAAACGCTAATGAAGAAACACCGCGTGCAGACCATCGCCGAACTCATCGCGTTGCACGAGGAATTGGGATTGCAGATGCAGCAACTCAATAATTACGACGAAGATATAGCGCGCCTACAAGGCGAACTGGAGCAAGCTAAACAGGTGCTATCCGCAGCAGCAGACGCTCTTACCGCTTCGCGTAAAAAAGTCTGTTCCCCTACTCCTCCCCTTTCAGGGGGAGGTCGGGAGAGGGCTTCTATAGCCTCTCGCCTCATTGAAGACATGCAACGCCTCGGCGTGAAGCATGCGAATGTGGCTGTGCAAATCACGCCGACGGAGGATTTCACACCTACGGGCAAGGACGATGTGCAATTCCTGTTTGCTGCCAACCTCAACCAGTCGCTTCGCCGCGTAGCGGAAGTGGCTTCGGGCGGTGAGATTAGCCGATTGATGCTGTGTATCAAGGCATTGATAGCTTCCACCAACGGACTGCCGACTATCATCTTCGATGAGATAGACACGGGCGTCAGCGGTGCTATCGCCAGCCAAATGGGCGAGATTATGCGGCAGATTGCTGCTTCTCGTCAGGTTATTAGTATCACCCACTTGCCGCAGGTGGCAACGAAAGGCGAACACCATTATTTAGTATATAAGGAAGATACAGCAGTCCGCACCGAAACGCACATCCGCGAACTCACCACACCCGAACACGAAGCCGAGATTGAGAAGATGAGACAACTATAAATCGCGCCCTGTAGATACTTCCAGCAAAGCGATCTTCAAGCGAAGCGAACTTCCAGCGAAGCGATCTTCAAGCAAAGCGAACTTCCAGCGAAGCGATCTTCAAGCGAAGCGATCTCCCAGCGAAGCGAACTACCAACTATAAACCACAAACAAATGCTCCCACTCGCAGAACGCATGCGTCCGAAGACGCTCAACGAATACATAGGTCAGAAGCACCTCGTAGGTGAAGGCGCTATCCTTCGCCAGATGATTGAGAACGGCAATCTATCGTCCTTCATCTTGTGGGGTCCTCCCGGTGTAGGCAAGACCACGCTGGCACGCATCATTGCCCACCAACTGGAACGCCCGTTCTACACTCTCTCCGCTGTCACCAGCGGCGTGAAAGAGGTGCGCGAGGTCATCGACAAAGCCAAGCGCTACGGGGCGGTTAGCACTGGATTATTTGGGCTCCCAGAAACCGGAAGCCGGACATCATCATCGGGAGACAGACGCGCGCTCCTCTTCATCGACGAGATCCACCGTTTCTCCAAGTCGCAGCAGGATAGTCTGTTAGGTGCAGTAGAAGATGGTACTATCACGCTGATTGGCGCCACCACCGAGAACCCTTCGTTTGAAGTCATCACCCCATTGCTCAGCCGTTGCCAAGTGTATGTACTGAAGCATTTGGAGAAAGACGACCTGCTGGAACTCCTCCACCGCGTACTGACCACCGACGAACACATCCGTAGTCTGGGCATAGCACTGAAAGAAACAGAGAGTATCCTGCGCTATTCGGGTGGCGATGCACGCAAACTGCTCAATATCATCGAACTCGTCACCAATTCGGGTGTCAAAGTCATTGACAACGAGACCGTGACCAAGCAACTGCAACAGAATCCAGTAGCCTACGACAAGGACGGCGAACTGCATTATGATATTATCTCTGCTTTCATCAAGTCGATTCGTGGTAGCGACCCAGATGCGGCACTCTATTGGTTGGCGCGCATGGTAGCCGCAGGCGAAGACCCTAAGTTCATCGCCCGCCGATTGGTCATCTCCGCAAGCGAGGATATAGGACTTGCCAACCCGAACGCGATGTTGGTGGCGAATGCTTGTTTTGATACTTTGCAGAAGATTGGTTGGCCAGAGGGGCGTATTCCGTTGGCAATGGCTACGGTGTATCTTGCTACTTCGCAGAAGTCTAATTCTGCGTATTTGGCTATTAATCAGGCATTGGAGTTGGTGGAGAAGACGGGCAATCTACCTGTGCCATTGCATTTGCGCAATGCGCCTACGAAACTCATGGACGAGTTAGGTTATGGACAAGACTACCTCTATTCCCATGATTTCCCGAATCATTTTGTGCAACAGCAGTTCATGCCTGATGCCTTGCAAGGCACCCAACTCTGGCACGCTCAGGGTTCGCCCCAAGAGCAAAAAATGGCAGAATGGATGAAGCACCTGTGGGGTGATTACAAAGAGAAATAGGTGTTTTTTAACGGCTATAATCAAAAAATCGTGCCTACCGCAAGGGTGGCACGATTTTTTGATTGTTAGTAATGCAGTAATAATGCAATTCGTAATGCACTATGCTACGGGTTGGTAGCATAATAGGGGCATTGATTAGTGGATTAGTTACCACCAAAGCCACCTTTGTTTCCGCCGTAGAATAAGTCTGCTACTGGATTGCTTCCACCGCCAGGACTTGCCATGAGCACTCCATTTGCGATTACTTTGATTGCCTCTGTTTGAGGCGCTAAATATATTTTTTTCATATCTTTCTGTTTTTTATTTTAATGTATAGTGTAAAGTGTAAGGTGTAAAGGCTGGGAAGATGCGGCTTTCGCCGCTATTCTTGCCTCTAACCTTTAACCTCTAACCTTTCGCCTTTAGAAGCGCACGCCTTGAACATTATACTTCACGCCATCGCGGATGATGATGAGTTGTCCGTTCTCGATAACCTTTTGGATATTAGCATTTGGCAATTGGTTGTTGTCAACACCAGTAGTTGTGTTCTCACTGGTTTCGCCCAAGCATACGCGGCGACGACCTGGGATTTCTGCTTTCTTGGTGGTGTGACCCGCAATGATTGAAGCGTCAATGTATGCACGGTTTTCCTTCAACCAGCAACCAGTACCGCAAAGTAAGAATTGATTACCTGCAATCATATAGTTGCCTTCGAGCGTGTTAGAAGGATCATCACTTGTTTCTGAATCTTGAATCAATTTGAATGTACCAACCAAACCAGCTTCACCTGCTGCAGGATTAGCAACTGCACTACCAGTACAATTTACAGTCAACACTGTACTTGTAGCCTTGAAGATATATGGTTTACCCGCAGTGAGATTACCATTTACTTCATCTAACCAAATGCCCTTAGGAGTTATACCATCTTCATCAAGTTCCATCCAAGAAATCTCATAGAACTCAGCACCACTATAGCTGCTTGAAGCATAAGGCAAGCAGATTGTACCATAATCGCCAGAGGCAATTGTGCGGGTGTAAACTGGGTCACCTGTTGCATATACAGGAGCGGTAACGGTTGGCATATCTGAGTAATTCTTATTGCCAGCATTGCTTGTGCCAAAATTACGGAACCAATTGTTTTCTGCATTATACAAGAATGTGCGTGCGCCAATCAAGTAAGAATCTCCACTGACTGTCCATTCGCAAGCAGTAGCAGCAAGTGTCAAATCTGTTTTGTCAGACTTACCAGTCAAATATTTACTATTGTTAGAGAATGTTGCTTTTCCATCAACTACAGCGCGTTCCCATTCGATGAGTGCTTTGTCTGCCTCATTTACATTATAAAGTTTTCCGTCAAAATAAGTAACAGGGAGTGGTGCGAGATGGCTTGTCTTATCAGTAACATACTGCGCCTTCATTGCATACCATTGACCTTCGTACTCTGCAAGAATTACGACTTTCTCTTTAGTTGATTTAGCGTTTACAGTAACTGTGAAATCAACAGTCTTGCCCATGTAATCAGCAGCGGTTGCTATAGTTGCTGTAATAGTTGCAGAACCTACTGTATTTGCTGTAATCACATTGCCAGACAATGAGATAGCGTTTGCAGTATTTTCCTTAATGGTATAGGTTACTGTTGCATCTGCAGGAGTAACGGTAGCAGAGATAGTTTTGGTTTCGCCGACTTCCATTGTGATGTCTGCAATAGTGATAGTAGCAGCCTTTTTGTGTTGTACGAGTTGGTTACCCTTGTTCAATTCGTATGTGCCATTATAGTCAAGCAACTGACCTTTCACTACTACATAGTCACCGAGTTGTACATCGTTTTTGCTTGTAAACTTCTCGCCATTGAGGTTCAAGCCCAAGTAAACTTTCAATACATTGCCAGTATTTTCTCCATTGTCAGAGATAGAATATGTCATTTGTCCATCAGCTGTAGGATTGCTTGTTGGAGCAACTGCTACAAGACCTTTTACATATACCGTTTTGGTCAAGTCGCTACTTACATCACCAATAAGCTCAAATGCTTTATCTACTGTGTAAGCAGTCCCCTCAGTATTGGATATATCAGTTTTCTCGCCTTCGTACTTCTCTTGTGATACGAGGTAGCAACCTTCTGCCAATTGGTAGGTAGTATTATACTTGCTAAGTTTACCACGAGCAACCAATACATCACCAGCATTGATAGCACCATCGGTAAACAATTCTTTGCTTGCTGATTTATAGAACTTATAGAATTGGAAACCGTTAGTCAATGTGATTGTGTAGGTGCCACTAGTATAGAAAGTAGCAGTTTTTACAGTACCTTTTACATATACATCTTGATTGTCGTAGCAACCACCATCATAAACAGCGATTGCTTCTGCTTCTGTATAAGGAGCAGCTTCGCTGTTTGTAAGTGGAAGCTTAATTGTATAAGTCGCTGAAACCACATCACTTTGAGAGTCGCTGCTGATAGCAATAGCTTTGATGGTGTATTCACCACAATCGTTGAGTGCAATAGGACCAGTGTATTGTGTACTTGAAGTAGTAGGTTCAGCACCATCCAAAGTATAATAGATAGTACCCTCTGCAGCTGAAATAGTTATACTCTTAGCCTCGGTGTATTTACCCTCTGCAAGAGAGAAGGTTGGATTAGCCAATGCAGCGGCGCAAGTGGTTGAGTAGTTAGAATACGAACCTGCTGTCGTTACTGTCATTGTTCCAAAGCAAAGTTGTCCTGCTTTAGTGTTTTCTGAACCAAATTCTGCAATATCGCCAACAGTAAAAGTTACTTCAGTAGCATCGCCTGTCCAAGTAACAGTAGCATCACCACTTGCTTGAGTTGCAATAGTACCTACAGAAGCGGTAATTGGCGCCAAACGCTTTTTACCATTTGTACTAATATTAAATACAATTGTACCCATTGCTTTTGGAGCAATCAAAGTAACAGTACCTTTTGCATATACTCGAACATCTTTATTGGTTGCGTTGTAAGTTGGCGCAGTAGAACCACTATTCTTTTTAGCTGTCAATGAATAACCTGTAGCATCAATTGTGAATGTATAAGGGTCTGCGCTACCAGATACAGCACTTGGAGTAATTGTCAAAGTTTCGCCTGCACCTACTGTTGCATATACTGCATAAAGTGTTTGAGCAGTAGCAGTGAGGGTGTATGAATCGCCAGCAGCATATTCTGGTGCCACATTGCAAGTAGGATTAGCACTCCAACCCACAAACTCTTTCACGCAGTCACTATTGATAGAAGGCAATGTAACTACATCGTCTTGCTTCCAAGAACCAGGGAATGTTTCCTCAACGCCGTTCTTGCTCAATGTAAGAGTTGCTGCAGGTTTCTCGTTCTCCTTGAAAGTTGCAGTAACGGTTACATCAGAAGCAGGCATTGTAAATTTGTTATCGGTAACGGTAACAGGATTGCTGCTTGCGTCAGTAACGGTAAGAGCATCAAGCACATAACCTCCGGCTGGAGTTACTGTCAAAGTGATGGTTGTACCTGCTTCTGCAGAAGTTGGATCAGCAGTTACAGTACCATTGGTAGTAGAACTAACAGTTACATTATACATAGTACCTGCTTTGCGATAGAGAGAAAGCGCACCACCTGTTCCAGTTGCGTAGCAAGCAAAACCATAAATAGTATTGTTACGGAGATTTGCATTGACTGATTTACTTTTGTTCCATACATTCACAAATTCGTAAGCATTGCCACTTGCAGTTACAGTCCATGCGGCTTTATTTGCATTATCACCAGTAAGGTCGGCTACCAAATCTGCTTCACTTTTTGTTCCAGTACTTGCAGCATATTTTGACACAGTTTCATTATATACTGTCCAATTAGTACCAGTTGGAGCAATATGCCAAATAGTTGCTACTAATGGGTCAACGATTTTGTTATCAGTAGGAGTTACTTCTTCGTATTGAAGACGATTTTTGGTATCAAGCAATGCTTTCATTGCTTTACCACTATAATAAATCACATAGTCACCTTCAATCAATTCACCAGTATGGAGAGTAAAAGTACCTGTTGGAGCAGGTTTCTCTACCACATTCATTTTTACTATAACCTCAGCTGTTTTGCTATCTGCAGTAGAAGCAACAGTAAGAGTGTCTGAGTACTCGCCAATAGTAGAAGCGTCTGCTGATATGGTGATTTTGTCACCAGTTGCAGAGATTGTACCAGTTGCAGAGAAAGGAGTAGATAAAGCGCTATAAGTTACATTGCCAGTCAAGTTTGCGAAATTTACAGCAACAGTTTTATCTGCTACAGTTGCACCTTCATAAACAGTACCAAAGTCAATAGTGGTAGGATTTACGGTCAAAGAAGCGACTGGTTCATCGCCACCAGAAGAGGTTTCGTACTCACAAACAATAGTGTAAATAGTCAATCGTTTTTGGTTACTACCACTACCGTTATCTTTAGTAAATTTTAGAGTAGTTACTCCATCTAAGTTGTCCCAAACTAATGGTTTTGTCACAGTAGAAAATTGTGCATTTTTAGCACCCAACTCTCCACTATCTGCAGCTTTCCCATTAAGCAGGAAACGACCTGTTTCATATTTTGTCGCATACACCGTAACCTTCTTTACTGCATAATCAGTACCAATATCGAAAGTAACATAATGGGAGTTAGCACTGCTAGAACCTACTGTCAGACCTCCATTTTTGTTGTATTGCACAGTACCGCTTTTAGAAACATTAGTAACTACATCCTTAGCATTTAATCCATCTGCAACCTTGACATAGGAACTATAATTGCTTGTAGTTAAGTCAGTTCCGCTTGTACTGGTTAGTTTGTCACTATTGTAGAAATCAATGACAAAAACACCATCAGAAGCTGTTAATCCTGAATCCGCTCCCCACGCATTTCCAACGCCGAGGGCGAGCATCGCGAATAACGCGAAAAATAATTTAAAATGTTTCATATTGTTATAATTTTGAGTTAATATATGCTGTATTATTGTGTAGCGTTCCTACGAACGCAAAAGCAATGATATGCTTACAACTTCAGGCGCGAGTAACGGAGAAGGGGTCGGTTTTTTGCCACTTCCATTTATCAAATTCCACTTTTTCAAATATATTTTCGTTTATATTTGTTCAGTTCAAATAAAAGCACTACCTTTGCAAAGCAAATCAAATGAAAACGGTTAAGACACTCCACTTTGATTTTGTGAATTTTGTCGTATCATTTTCGTTATCATTTGATTAGCCTCCAATCAAGCGTGTCTTTTTGGAGCATTACACATAACCTGTCAGTTTTTTCACTGACTCGTGTTTGTGTTTTTAATAACGCGCGTATGCGCGTGTGCGCTCCTTGAAATAATGATATGATGAAACGACAGCGGGGCAGATAACGCCGTGACAGGCAAGTGCCATGATGTGGCTAATGGTAACCGAGTGGTATGCGAAGTTTCGGCTGGGGAAGCCCGCAGCCGAAGATAAGCCGAGGATAAGCCGAAGATAGACTGCCAAAAAGTGTAATTTTGGTGTCATTCAATCGACCCCTTCTCCGTTACTCGCGCCTGTTGTTTGAAGCATATCATTATACATGTTCGGCTCGCCGAACGAAAGAGTTCTTTGATGTATTGACATATTTGGATTTATATACCGTGTTTCCGTGCACATCCGTGCTCGTCCGTGGGAGGCATTTCCGCCAAACTCGGTAAAAATTTTCCGCCAAACTCGGTAAAAACACTACCAAGTCCTATAGTATTTTTTCGCAAAATGCCTTAAAATAGATTGTAAGTAATTGTATATCAGTAAAAGTTGTTTTTCGTGCTTTTTGTTCATAATAACAGATATTTTTACAACTTTTTCCGCCAAACTCGGTAAAAATTTTCCGCCAAACTCGGTAAAAACTCCAAAAACGCTTGCTTGATTCAAAAAAAAGTTGTACCTTTGCAGCGAATTTTGAAACTAACAACATATCACTATGGCAAATTTCGAATACAAACCGCGTATTGCTGACCAATTGCTTAATTCTAAATTGCGCACTTCGGGAGCTGTTTTGGTACAAGGACCAAAATGGTGTGGCAAATCTACTACTGCAATGCAAAAGGCGAAAAGCTCTCTAATGCTTGGTAGCCCAATAATATTACAGGAAAGTCGTAACCTGCTCCATATTGACCCATCATTGCTGCTAAATGGCGATACACCTCGCCTATTCGATGAATGGCAAACTATTCCAGAACTTTGGGACACTATCCGTTCGGAAGTTGATGAGCGTCGCGAGTTAGGGCAATTTATACTTACAGGCTCTGCTGTTCCATTAGAAACGGATAAAATCCAGCATACAGGTACGGGACGCTTCTCATGGTTGCGCATGCGTCCAATGAGTTTGTGGGAGTCCGAAGAATCAACAGGAGAGGTTAGTCTGGCAGAATTGTTTACTGAATCTTCTAAAAAGTTGTTAGGAGAAAATAAACATAAGTTGCAAGACATTGCTCACATCCTTTGCCGTGGTGGTTGGCCTATTACGCTGTCGCAAGAACCAGAAGATGCGTTGCATATTGCGTCTAACTATGTGGACGCTATTGCCGAATCCGATATCTCGCGCGTGGATGATACATTGCGTAATCCTATGCGTGTGCGCCGTTTGCTTCGTTCGCTTGGACGCTTGCAAGGTACGCCTGCACCCATCAGTACGATATATCAAGATATGCTTGCCAACGATGAACAGGGCTTGTCGGAGAAGACCATTGCTTCGTATATCAATGCACTGGAGAAAATCTTTGTGGTGGAAGACATGCAAGCATGGAGTACGAACTTGCGCTCTAAAACGGCAATCCGTACAAGTGATACACGCTATTTTGTGGATCCGAGTATCGCAGTGGCTGCATTGGGTATCACACCCGACAAATTGATGCACGATATGAATACCTTTGGGCTTTTGTTCGAAACAATGGCGGTGCGCGATTTGCGCGTCTATGCAGACGCTATTGATGCTAAGGTGTATCACTATCGCGACAAAGATGAGTTAGAATGTGATGCCATTATTGAGCGACGCGACGGCTCGTATGGATTGGTTGAAATCAAACTGGGTGGGGATTATGCTGTTAGTGAAGCGCAAATCACGCTCAATGCATTAGCAAAAAAAATCAACACCGACAAAGTTGGCGAACCATCATTCCGCATGGTGCTAACGGCTATTGGCAAGTATGCACTGCGACTTGAAGACGGCACTTTAGTAGTGCCGATAGGATGCTTAAAGCACTGATTTACAGCAAAACACAATCAACACAACTTTGTGTGACACAACTTTGTGTTACTCTCCAAATGAAATAGGGCTATATGGCTCTATTTCGTTTTTTTTATCCAAATTATGTCAACATTTCAAACCTCGCTTTGCGTTCATTGGAACGCTAATAAAACACTGTCTTTGACTAAAGTAGAAACCATATATACAATAAGTTTTAGAGCGAAGTGATAAGGTCCCCTGCCTTTACACTTTACACTCTACACTTTACACTAAAAAAGAAATTATTAACTCAAAATTATAATAATATGAAACATTTTAAATTATTTTTCGCGTTATTCGCGATGCTCGCCCTCGGCGTTGGAAATGCGTGGGGTGCGGATTTTACTCTCACATCTGCGAACAGTGTAACAGTCGATGGCGTTACCGTTACTTTTGCAAAGGGTAGTGGCTCTACTGCACCTACTTGGTATGCAGCAGGATTGCGTCTGTATGCAAAAAACACTGTTACGATAACATCGGAAAGTGAAATTACTAGTATTGTCTTTGATTGGGAAAAACAAGGATCCAAAACATTTGCTTCTGTATCAGCAAATACAGGTTCTTATTCTCACCCTTCTGCGGCTGGAAAAGGCACTTGGACGGGTTCTTCTAAATCAGTAATATTTACACTTGCATCAACATCTGGTGTTCAATTGCAACTGAATACTTTGTCTGTTACAACAGCAGGCAGCACTACCCCAAAACAAAAATACACTTTAACTTATCAAGCAGGTTCTGTAACAGGTTCTTTGGAAGTCGAAGAAGGTGCTAACTTGTTAGATGCGTTAGAAGATATTACTCCTGTGGCTTGTGATCCTACAAGTACAGAGCCTATTGGTTGGAGTGAAAGCGAAATCACTACCAAACAAGCTAACGCACCAACATTGCTTACCGATGCAGATGTTATGCCAAGCGAGGAGCATAGTGTTTATTATGTGTTTGCAAAAAAAGAAACCACAGGTGGTGGAACTCCTACTGAAACAACAAAAGAATATACTTTCTCTAACTATTCTGCAGGTGCGCAATATGCCGACAATGAAGAGCATAAATTAGATGACGATGTGACGATTTATACTACAGATTGTCATTTTACTACTCAGTTGCGTATTTATTCTTCTTCGACCTATAATGGTTATGTTGTATCTAATCAACTGCCTGGAGCAATTAAATCAATGAGTTTTAATGTTGGTTATAAATCAGATAATTTGCTTGTTTATGGTAGTACAGATGGAAGCACATGGACTGAAGTTGGAAGTGTTTCAACAACTACTAGTTATGCAGACAAAAGCATTGATTTTGGAGAGACAAACTATACTTACTTCAAGTTAGATGTTGAAGGAGATCAACAGGTTCGTATCACTAAAATGAGTGTTACTTACATGTCTGGCGGTGGCACTACTACTATTTCTGACTATACCACAAGTTGTAGTAATGCTCCTGCTGCTACATTAGTTAGCATTGCACACACTGGAGATAAAACCACCTTTACGGAAGGGGACGCATTCGTAAAGTCGACAATTACTGCTACTTATGATGACGCAACGACTAAAGATGTGACATCCTTAGCTACATTTACAGGTTACGATATGAATACTACTGGTACTCAAACTGTAACTGTAACATATGAGGGTAAAAGTACTACATACGACATCACTGTTAGCGCAAAACCTACTTACACTATCACATGGAACAATGCGGGTACAACTACTGAGGCTACAGTGGTACAAGGTGCAGAACTTGGTGAATTACCAACCGTAGCAGATTGCTCAAATGGCAAGAAGTTCATTGGTTGGACTGCTGCAACTTCTGTTAACAATGATGGTTCGGGTGTTACTTATATTAAATCAACCGACAAACCTACAGCAAATACTACCTATTACGCAGTGTTCGCTGTTGAAAAAGTAGGGGAAGGTGAAGTTGGTTCTGCAGATGTTACTTTGTCCGAAGGTAACTTTGCGAATTCAAAAATCACATGGGATTCAGATTATGCTACAATCGTTCAAGAAAAAGTATCTGGTTCTACGGAAGTAAATGGTAGTTATGTCGCAAGTCCTCGTTGGTATGTTGGACATAAAGTTACTATAACTCCAAAGACTACAATAAATATTACTGCGATTACGATAAATCAAGGAACAGGTGACTACGCTAAGTTTGATCAAGCTACAGCAACAAATGCAAGTATTGCTATAGATGGTAAAACTGTAACGATTACTCCTCTTGATGGAACAAAAGCAGTAGTGCTATCTTTTGCTAAACAAGTACGCCCTACATCAATCAATATCGCTAAGGGTCCAGCGACTACTTATTCCGACTACTCACTCAACTGTGATATTAGTGTAGAACCTACTTGGACTATTTCTAAAAATGAAATTGCTTTTGCCGATAAATATGTAGGTTTTGAATATACCGAAACATTTACTATCAACGCAAACAATTTGACCGATGATATCGCTTTGGCAATTGATGGTAGCAACTTTACTGTTTCTCCTACATCAATCGCTACAGATGCAGCTTTCCCTCAAACTGTAACTGTGAGTTATGCTCCTACAGCAGTAGGCACTCATAATGCAACATTGAATATCACTTCTGGTTCTACATTGTCAAAAACAATTGCTTTGACAGGTTCTGCAACAGAGGCAACAATTTATACGCTCACAGCTTTGGCTGATATCAATCCAACAGATAAAGTAATTATTGTTGGTACATCAGGTGGCAGCACCTATGCAATGAGCAATGATAAGGGAACAGGTGATGCACCGGATGCAGTAGCAGTAACTGTTACTGACAACAAGATTGCAACTGACAAAACAAACATCCTTTGGAATATTGCTAAGAATGGCGATAATTTGACTATTTACCCTGCTGATCAAACTGCAAAGTGGTTGTATTGTTTGGCGGATAATAACGATGGTGTGCGTGTTGGTACAGGAGAGGCAAAGTTATTCACAATAGACAAGGGTTATTTGTACACAACTCAAACCACAACTCCGCGCCATATAGGTATTTACAACAATAGTGATTGGCGTTGCTACAAGCCAAGTGCTGACGCAATTCATACCAATATCAAAGATCAATCTTTCGCATTCTATGTATTGCCAGACACCGATCCTTCTATCTCAGTAAATACAACGAGCAAAGACTTTGGTGCTGTGATAAATGGCAAATCCGCTTCGCAAGAATTTGAGATTACTGCTCGCAATATTGCTACTCCTGTATTCTCAACTTCTGTCACAGGTGCTAATGCTACATATTTCACTGCAACTATTAATGCCAATAAGGTAATAGTTACTTATGCTCCTACAGCAGTTGGTGAACATGTTGCTGCTTTGACCATTACAGAAACTACAACTTCTAAATCTGTAGAGGTTGCGTTGACAGGTGAGTGTGTGGAAACTGTAAATGTAGCTACTGCAATGGCATTGCCTGTTGACGAAATAGCATATTTGAGTCAATTTGAGGTGGTATATCCTTTGAAGGATAAATCATTTATCTATATCAAAGATAATAGCGGTTACGGACTTATCTACGATGGTACTTTGGATGAACAATTCAAAGCAGGTAATCGCGTAGAAGGATTTGTCGGTACATCTAGTCCATACAAATCATTGCCAGAGTTGAAGGCCGTTAATAAGTACGAAGATTTGACTATAACTCCTGGTGTTGCCGCAGAACCAATTGAGTTTGTTACCGCACCTACGGTTACTGATGTGAATAAATATGTAGTATTCAAGAATGTACAATTTGATGCTGCTGTGACATTTGCAACTGATGCTGCAACAAATACTACATTTACCATTGGTTCGGAAACCATCACACTTCGTAATAACTACAAGTTTGCAGCATCGTTGGAGGCAAATATGGCATATGATGTATATGGTTTTGTTGCTACATTCCAACAAAATGAGGATGATCCAGTACAAGTGCAAGTATATTTCCTTACTGCAGTTGAAGCAGGTGGTGTAATAGAGACTTATACTGTTACTTATGATGCGAATGGTGCAGCAGGCGCTGCTCCTGTAGATGAGACAAAATACCAAGCAGGACAAACATTCTATGTGGAAAATCAAGGTGAGTTAGTAAAAGAGGGATATGAGTTTGTCGGTTGGAAATATAATGGTACTGTTTATGAAGCAGGAAAGCAATTTACAATGCCAACAGAGAATGTAACCTTCGTGGCTCAATGGGAAGAAATCGTTGTAACCCCTACAGAAGATTTCAGTGCAGGTCTTTGGGTACTCGTTACCGATGCAAGCGAATTGGCTGCTAATGATTATATCATTATCGCTGCTGCCGAAGAAAACTTCGCTATGAAATCATATGAGAGCGGAAACAACTGCAAACAGTTGGCTGTTACAAAGTTCGGCAAAAACAATTGCTTCTTAACTTGGACAGAGGAAGTTGGCGTATTCCAGTTAGCAACAAATGGTAGCAACTACACTATCCAAGATGTCAACTCCGAGGAATATCTCTATGCTGCAGGTACAGGAAATAATAACTACCTCAAAGCAGATGATGAAGTTCCTGCTACGGTAGAAATGGCAAAATATATCTGGACTATCTCTTATACAGATGGTGTTGCTACCGTCAAAGCTACAAGCGAAAACCGTAACACTTTGATGTACAATACAAGTTCAGACTTGTTCTCATGCTATGCTTCTGGTCAAAAGGCAATCGCTATCTACAAATATGTAGAAACTGATTTCTACACCCGCGAAAACTTAACTTCAGGTTATCACTATACCTTCTGCTTGCCATATGCTACAAGCAAATATGCTGGTGCTGAGTTCTATGAGGTTTCTTGGTTAGAAGAGGGCAAAGGTCTTTGGTTAAATGCACTTGCTGAGGGTGCTGCGCTTGAGGCAGGTAAACCATATATCTTTAAAGCAACTGATACTAAGATTGTGGTTGCTTATGATGGTACTGCAGTTTCTGCTCCTATTGATGGCGATGCTGGTTTGACTGGTACATTCGATAAAATTGTTGCTGGTGCAGATTTGGTAGATAATTACATCATTGCAAACAATAAGTTGTGGTTAGGTAACACCAATAACACCTTGCCTGCATACTGTGCTTATATTAAAGCAGACGATCTTCCAACAACAGCTCAAGCTCAAATCCCAGGTCGTCGTCGCGTATGCATGGGCGAGAATGCAACAACAGGTTTCGACCAAATCGTTGCTCCAGAAGGCAAGGTTATCAAGGTTATCGAGAACGGTCAACTCATCATCATCCGTGATGGCGAGAAGTACAACCTCCAAGGACAAAAACTATAATAACCCTTCTATCCTCTTCTCCCTTCCCTTTAGGGAGGGGACGGGGTAGGCTAAAATTTGACTATTATGAAAAAAGTATATTTAGCGCCTCAGACAGAGGCAATTGAGATTCTTACAGACAAGGTTCTCATGGCAAGCCCTGGTGGTGGTTTTACCAACCCAAACATCGGTATGGGCTCCGGCTCTTTCGATGGAGAAGGTCAATAATCTCCCCACCTGCGGACAGCATTAGTGAATAATGCATTCCGCTAACCCTTTCAAAAAATCGTGCCCAACCTCGCGTTAGGCACGATTTTTTGGTATAAAAACGACACACACATGTGTGTGTGTTTATATCAACTGCATTTGGGGGCGTGTAAAATCAATTCTCCAAAAACAATCCTCGGCACAATTGTTTATTGAATAGCACTACTGCCTATACCAAATCCTCAATAATTCTATTCAAGATATGAAAACCTTTTGTAGTAGCCACCAACCGTTCCCCTTCTTGCTTTAGCAGTCCCTGCTGCACATACCCCTCTACCCTACTCATATTCACATCTCCCATTGCCACACCTCTATTGGTACGCAGCCCCAACATCACGCGTTCCGTATGGCGTTGTTCTTCGGTTAACCATTCTAACTCTGGCAACAACGCATGCGCACGCGCCTGCTGGATATACATATCCAAATCCGACACATTCCACTGCCGCTTCTCTCCATCATAACTGTGTGCACCTGCACCCAACCCCAAATAGGGCGTATCGTTCCAATAACTACTATTGTGCTTCGACTCGCGCCCAAGAAGCGCAAAATTACTCACTTCGTAATGCACATATCCGTTCCTCGTGAGTGTCTCCACCAAGTAATCATACATTTGCATCTCCACATCCTCATCCACCGCAGCCACCACTCCACGCTCCAGCAACGCCATCAACGCCGTACCCTCTTCGTAAATCAGCCCATAGGAAGATATATGCTGCACGCCCAATTTGAGTGCTTCCGCTATATCGTTTTGCCATTGCGGCATGGTTTCCGTAGGAAGAGCATACATGAGATCTATGGAGATATTGTCAAACCCTGCCGCTTGCGCTACGGCTACTGCCTCGCGGGCTTGTTGTGCAGTGTGGCGTCGCCCGATGAGTTGTAGTAGTGTATCATCAAAACTCTGCACACCCATACTCAGCCGATTGATACCCATTGCACGCCATGCACGAACATTCGCTTCCGTAACATCGCCAGGATTCACCTCTAAAGTAATTTCCACACGACTCCCCCACTCCATACCACACAACGCCACACAACGCTGTACGATACGACTCAACGCCCCCACAGGCAAGGTGCTCGGCGTTCCGCCACCCATGTAAATGGTGCGCACTTCTTCGGTCAGTGTATGTCTGCGGTCATCCAGCTCACATAGCAACGCCTCTACATACTCTTCCTGACGCGCTAACTGCGTCGTAGAAAAGAAGTCGCAATACTTACATCTGCTTTTGCAAAATGGTATGTGTATATATATTCCCGCCATAAGACTGCAAAGGTAATGTTTTTTTTGCAATTTAACCGCCAACAAACACATAGTTTTCAAAAAAAGTGCGTTTTATTTGCATATATGCACTTTTTTTTGTAATTTTGCGGGCTGATTAGGTACTTTGCCTAAATATGTAGAAAGAAATGACAGACAACCAACTCATATTCAGAAGTTTTGCCAGCGGAAGTAGCGGTAACTGCTATTATTTGGGTACCTCCAAATGGGGCATTCTCATTGATGCTGGTATTTCTGCGCGTACCATTCAGAAAAACCTACGCGAAATGGGCTTGGATTATGCCAATATCATGGGTGTACTTATCACCCACGACCATGCTGACCACATTCGCGCAGTGGGTACCTTGGGCGAGCGCGTGCACCTACCTATATACTCCACGCGCGCGATTCATGATGGCATCGACCGCAACTATGGCGTGAGAGAAAAACTGCGCACCTCACAACGATACATTGAGAAAGGCGTAGAATGGGAACTCAACGGCATGAAAATCAACACTTTTGGCATCTCACACGACTCTACAGAATGTATCGGATATGTGATTGACTTCTTGGGACAACGCTTTATGATTGCCACCGATTGTGGACAGCCTAACCTGACAATGGAGTCCTATATCAATTCAGCCAATCATATCGTGATTGAATCGAACCACGACGAATCGCTGTTGCTGAATGGTCCCTACCCTACCTATCTTAAAGAACGCATCTTATCGCCCAAAGGGCATCAAAGCAATACCACCTGCGGAACGCTATTGGCAAAGAACTGGCACAACGATATGCGTAATGTATTCTTATGCCACCTTAGCCACGAAAACAACGATCCCAGTGTGGCAATAGAAACAATCAAAGAAATCCTATTAGACGAAGGCATCATGCCCGGCGAAGACTTGTTCCTCACTCCATTGGAGCGTCTGAAACCAAGTCCTATATACATATTGGACGAACATATCATTAGCTACTAAACATTGCAATACTATGGATAAATTAGTTATCATCCCTACCTACAACGAGAAGGAAAACATCGAAGCTATCATCACCGCTGTGATGGACCTACCCCTTGGTTTTCATGTCCTGATTATAGATGACGGTTCGCCCGATGGCACAGCTACCATTGTCAAGGACCTCATGCAAAATAGATTCAACGGTCGTTTGCACATCATTGAACGCGCAGGCAAATTGGGATTAGGCACCGCATACATCACTGGCTTCAAGTGGGCTATCGAACACAAATACGACTACATCTTCGAAATGGATGCCGACTTCTCGCACAACCCTAACGACTTGCTCAAACTCTATGACGCTTGTGCCAACCAAGGCGCAGATGTGGCTATCGGTAGTCGCTATGTGACAGGCGTGAATGTCGTAAACTGGCCTATGGGGCGTGTACTAATGTCGTATTTTGCAAGCAAGTATGTACGCACCGTCTTAGGTATGAAAATCCATGACACCACCGCTGGCTTCAAATGCTATCGCCGCGAAGTACTGGAAACCATCGAATTAGACAAAATCCGATTCAAAGGATACGCTTTCCAAATCGAAATGAAATTCACAGCATACAAGTGTGGATTCACCCTACAAGAGGTGCCTATCATCTTCATCAACCGCGTATTGGGAACCAGCAAGATGTCAGGTGGCATATTCTCAGAAGCGTTATTAGGAGTCATACGCCTAAAACTGAATTCAATAACACGCAAGTATCCACAGAAAAACGCCTGATTGTTTTTCTCGTTTAGAGTTTAGCGGAAAATGAAACAAATACTTGTATTATTAGTAGTTGCATTCGGACTAATCGCCTGCAACAAAACAACTAACGAACAACAAGCCCAAGCGCCTGTTGTTCGCTATGAATGGGGATTGCCCATTGATTCGTTTCGCATTGACACCTGCGTTGTCAAAGAAGGAGAAACCTTAGGGGGCATGATGAATCGTTTGGGCGCAACGCGCCAACAACTAACAGGTATCACCCTTATGCCTCGTTCGGAGTTTGATGTGCGCAGTATCCGCCCTGGCAAAACATATTACGCACTCTTTCAAACAGACACTGCTGGCATAGAACACTTATGCTATTATGTCTATAAACCCAGTATTCGTGAGGAAATCGTACTGCACCTCACCGACTCTATGCATGTAGAACGCTTTGAGAAACCGATCATCCATAAGAACCGTACTGCCGAAGTGGTAATAGAGTCCAGTCTGTGGAACGCCATGGCAGGCAACAACTTACCCACAGAGTTGGCTTTAGAGTTAAGCGATATTTATGCATGGACAATCGACTTTTTCGGTTTGCAAAAAGGCGACTCCATCCGTGTACATTACGACGAGCAATATGTGGACAGCACCCGCATTGGCATCGGACGCATTTATGCAGCAGACTTTTACCATGCACGCCGCTGGCAAGAAGCCTTTTGGTTTGAAGACGGAACTATTCACAACTATTTCGACGCTGAAGGCAATAGCCTACGCAAAGCATTCTTGAAAGCACCACTCAACTACAAACGCATCTCTTCGGGATTTACCTATGCACGCAAACATCCTATCTACAAGGTAGTTCGCCCACACACAGGCGTGGACTATGCGGCACCAATGGGTACACCTGTAGTGAGTATTGGCGATGGCGTCGTAACCATGAAGCAGTACAAAGGCGGAGGCGGACATACCGTAAAAATCAAACATAACTCTACTTACACCACTGCTTATCTGCACCTATCAAAATATGCCAAAGGATTGGCTGTAGGCAAACATGTGAAACAAGGCGAAGTAATTGGTTATGTGGGCAGTTCTGGTTCAAGCACAGGACCACACTTGGATTTCCGCGTATGGAAGAACGGCAGCCCAATAGACCCTCTGAAAATGCAATCGCCACCCGCAGAACCCATCCCTGCACAGTACAAAGATACCTTCGCCACAGTGGTGGAGAATTACCGAAAATTGCTAAAAAACGAATAACCATCTATTCCTATGCTACGCCTGCGTAAAATAGAACCCACAGACCTGCCCTATCTCTACCAATGGGAAAACGATGCACGCATGTGGGCAGACTCCGACACACACAATCCGCTCTCACAAGCCGACTTGCGCGAATACATAACTTCATCTACAGGCGATATTTACCGCGACGGACAACTACGCTTGATGATTGACAACGAGGGAGAAAGCATGGGGTGTATAGACCTATTCGACTTCGACCCCCGAAATCGCAAAGCCGCAATCGGCATGTATATCGCACCACACGCAAGAGGAAAAGGCATTGGCAAACAAGCAGTAAAACTGCTGGAAGAATATGCCTTTGGTTTTCTGCAACTGCGTATGTTATACGCCATTATCGCTACGCAAAACATTGCCTGCTCTTCCATATACGAAAAAGAGGGCTATCAGCCCTCCTCTATTCTTCGCGCTTGGACATTGGAAGATGATGCCATTCTCTGGCAGAAGATAAATGAATAGTTAATAATTAATATTCATTTTTAACCGAATAGTCCAAATAGCCCTTTCTTTTGTTTTGGTTCCTCCATGATGTTGCCTGCAGGAGCGGGACGATGGCAGTTGCCGCTCATCACCATTTGATAAATAACTCCCCAATCAGGTATGCCACCTAAATTGCGATCATCAATAAAGAGTTCTGCTTCCAACTTGCGCGCACGAACAATATCCGCATTCTCCTCTGGGAAATTGCTGTTCACCGAATAGAACTCCAATCCCTTAGAAGCACAATAGTCAATCGCCTCTTGCAACAATTCACCCTCACGACAAGTCCAGAGAATGAGTTGGTGATGCCCCTCTTGCTGAAGTTTCTTCAATGTGTCAATAGCAAACGGAATGGGTTTGCCAATCTTAGGATATTCATGGGTGACGATAGTTCCGTCAAAATCTACTGCGATAGTCATAATCGTGTTGTTTAGTGTTGTTTAGTGTTGTTTAGTATTGTTCTTGATTAGGATCTTTGGGTTGGAGTTCGAGTTCCATTTTGCGCTCGGATGGCTTGGAGAAATACCAACCAATAGCAGCCACCGCCGCTACCCACAACATGGATTGATAAGCGCCCATTAGGTAAAAAGCAGCTATAGCAAACACCATCGTATTGCCAACCAACAGAATACGCAATGAAGCTGCTTTCTTATAACCCAACAGTTGCTCTTCGTGATTATCCAATGTGCTCAGTTTCGTACATTGTTTTTTGCACAAATACAAACCCAATGGAATAGTAATCAAGGCATCAAAAATAACAATATATTGAATTGCCTGTCCAAGGGTAGATAGCGAATCTATGGGTTGTACATAGTCTTTCATAATGAGAAAATACGCCAATGTACCCGCCAACAATGTTAACGCCATTATACCATAATAATACACATTGAGTGTTCGAATGATTTTTTGTTCCATATATTGTGTAAGTTAAAGAGTTTTAAAAGTTTTAAGGGTTACACCTTGAAATCAACACGATTAACAATTGATCGTCCGAGCGTTATCTCATCCGTATATTCCAATTCGTTGCCAATGGCTACGCCACGCGCTATTTGGGAGATTTTCAAGCCTTCCCCAATAGGCAGGGAGGCCATGAGATTCTGCAACCGCTTATAGATATAGAAGTTCGTAGTATCGCCTTCCATCGTTGTAGGCAATGCCAATATCACTTCTTTGATAGCTTCAGGCTGAATACGCGCCACCAACGAATCTATTTCTATATCCGAAGGTCCCACCCCATCCATGGGCGATATGACTCCTCCCAACACATGGTACAAGCCGTGGTATTGCCCCGTATTCTCAATCGACATCACATCCTGCACATTCTCCACCACACACACCGTCTGCCTATCTCGCGAATGTGACTGACAAATCGGACACACCTCTTGATCAGACACCGTATGGCAAACACGACAATAATGCACATCCTGTTTCAGAGAATTGAGGGCAGAAGTAAACGCCTCTACATCGGCTTCCGACTGGCGCAACAAATGCAGCACCAAGCGCAAAGCAGTCTTGCGACCTATGCCCGGCAGCGATGCAAATTGGTCCACCGCCTTGCTGAGTAATATGGAAGGATAGTTCGTCATTGCTTCTTTTTTGCCCAGCGTGCAGGAATCATACGATAAGGATATTTCTCACGCATATTCTCAGCATTGGGGCAGTCAATTCTGTGAATACGAATACCCCTCATAATGCTGATAAACCCAAAAATAGGATCTCCCGGTTGTGGATTGCAACAAGTGGCTAAATTATACTCCACACTCTTCACATTGATATCTACTTCCAACGCCAATGCCTCTTGCTGCTGAGCGGTCAATGGTTCATAGGTCGAACGCGAACCCTCATAATGCGGCTCATCCATCGCAATAAAGACCTCCTTGATTCGCAACAAGTCCTCTTTGCCCAAAGCGATGGACTGATAGAGGTCATTGGTGACCTTGTAACCCAATTTAAGTGCGAGGCGCGATATATCGCCTTCGGAATAGTCTATCTTCCAGTTCTTAAAGCGTCTTTCAAGCATTTCACGCCCCTCAGATGCATTGCGATACTCTACCTCTTTGAGTGCCTGTCGTATCTTATTCTTCGCACGGTGCGACACCACCACATTCAACCAATCAGCAGTAGGTTTCTGGTTGGGTGAAGTCATAATCTCCACTTGGTCACCGTTTTGAAGTTTCTGACGGATACTCACATTCTGATTGCGTATGCGTCCGCCCACACAACGACACCCCACATCACTATGAATAGAGAAGGCAAAATCCAATACCGTTGCACCCGCAGACAGGCGCTTGAGATCGCCCGTAGGCGTAAATACATAAACACTCTGGGTATCCGTATTGAGTTTGGCACCATCCACGCCCTTATACGCCCAGTGTGCTGCTACACCTTTCTCAGCCACTTCGTCCATACGACGCGTGCGTATCTGCACCTCTACCCATTTCTCCTCTGGACCAAGAACCGTAGTATGCAAGCTCTCATAGCCATTCTCTTTTGGTACACTCAGCCAATCGCGCAAACGCTTCGGATTAGGACGATACATGTCCGTAATAATAGAATATACTTGCCAACAATCAGACTTCTCGCTTTCAATCGGAGAGTCTAATATGATGCGAATAGCAAACAAGTCGTAGATGCGATCCACATCGCAACGCTGCGCCTGCATCTTATGATAGATACTGTGAATGGACTTTGGACGCCCCTTGATTGTGAACTGAAAACCCGCAGCTTGGAGTTTCTTCTCCAGCGGAGCAATAAACGCTGCAATATAAGCATCGCGCTGTGCTTTCTTCTCATTGAGCGCATGGGCAATATACTTGTAGGTCTTGTAATCAAGGAATTTGAGCGACAAATCCTCCATCTCCGTCTTAATGGCATACAAACCCAATCGGTGTGCCAACGGAGCATGCAACTCTTTTGTTTCGCGCGCCACATGGCGACGACGATCCGAGTCGCCCTCCTTATCCATTGCACGAAGTTGATCCAATCGTTCGAGCAAGATTTTATACAATACTTGATTACTATCCTCGTTCGGCATATTATCGCATAGTATGATTTTGGGCGCAAAGTTACGAAAAAAAATGCAAGTACGCAAGAAAAAAGATGAAACACTCAAAAATATTTGCATATATGAAAAAGAATTTGTAATTTTGCAGCGTAATTGGTGGCATAAAAACCAGTAAGTCGTAAATTAATAACAAAAAACAATATGAAAGCAACAAAAATTATTATCCGTGTTTTGCTCGGAATTGGTGTCATCTTCATGGCATACATTTGTGTTCAAAGCGTAGTAACTCCTATCCGCTTTGAAGAGGATCGCGCAGTGCGCGAAACTCAAGTTATCGCTAATCTCGTCAGTCTGCGTACAGCAGAAGCTCAGTTCCGTTTGGACAAGGGATATTTCACTGCTGACCTTGACTCTCTCATTGATTATTTGAAGACTGCACCTAAAAAAGAGGTGTTGAAAGAGGGTTCGCTGACAGAGAAGCAATTGGAAGACGGTATGACCGAGTTCAAAGCAAGCAAAATCTTGGAGCGCGCACGCATCAAAGCACAACGCAAAATGAAATTCCAAGGTCCAGATAGCTTGGTACAATTGTACAATTATGTTTGGGCTAACGACCGCGAAGTGAAAGAGAAAGGTTTGCAAGGCTTCCGCCGCGATACCATCCTCACCAACATGATCCAATCACTCTACAAAGGTCAATACACCGAAGAGACAATTGACGAAATCGTCTATATTCCTTATACCAACAATGTAAAATACGAGGTAGAAACCAACAACGAGTACACCACCACACAAGGTATCAAGGTGCCTATCTTTGAGATTCGTGCTCACTTCAACACTTATTTGCATGATTTGAACAAGCAAGAGTTGATTAACCTCATCGACAAAGAGGAGAAATTGGAGCACTACCCTGGTTTGAAGGTGGGTTCAGTAGAAGCACCTAACAACAACGCAGGTAACTGGGAGTAATCGAATGAGAATTATTTCGGGAACATTTAGGGGGCGTCGATTGATGCCCCCTAAAAATATCACAGCACGACCTACGACGGATTTTGCGAAGGAGAGTCTATTTAATCTTCTTCAGAATCGTATGGATTTCGAAGGAGTGGATATGCTGGATTTGTTTGCAGGCACAGGCGGCATAGGACTGGAGTTTGTATCGCGCGGAGCACGCGAAGTGACTGCGGTAGAAATGGCACATACACAGCAGAACTTTATCATCTCATGCTGCAAGCAATTAGGGATAAAGAACCTCCACCTCATTCGAGGAGATGTATTCAAGTTCGTAAAGGCATGTCATGTACAATACGATTTCATCTACGCAGACCCACCATACGATTTGGACTTATTACCCACAGTACCCGATTTAGTGTTTGAACAAGGGATATTAAAAGAGGAGGGGTATTTCGTGTTAGAGCACTCCAAAGCACATGATTTCTCGCAGCATCCGCATTTCGTGGAGCAACGCGCATACGGAAGCGTGCATTTCACTTTCTTCCAATAAAAAAGAGGTCGCAAGACCTCTTTTTTATTGGATTTGGATTTCGGCAGCCGGCTTCCGGGGGCTGGCAGCCAAAGTGTGCATCCGGCAGCCGGCGTCTGGGGACCAAAGTGTGGTGTCCGGCAGCCGGCGTGTGGGGATCATTCTTACTGGATGTTTCGGAGTTTCTTCTCCCAGTTCCAAGCACTCAGCAGTACCTCCTCGATAGGCGTATCCGCTTTCCAGCCCAAGACATTGTTTGCCTTATCAGGTTTAGCCCATACTTGTTCAATATCGCCTTCCCGACGCCCTACAATCTCATAGGGGACCTTCACACCCGTTACTTGCATAAAGGTGTTAACAATCTCCATGACACTCAAGCCTCGACCTGTACCCAAATTGAACACCTCTACCTGTTCTTCTGCTTTACCAGTCAACATTCGCTCAACGGCTTTCACATGGGCTTTTGCCAAATCAACCACATAAATATAATCGCGAATGCAGGAGCCATCAGGCGTATTATAGTCATTGCCATACACCCTTAGTTGCTGGCGCAAGCCAGCAGCCGTTTGCGTTACGAATGGCAACAAGTTATTTGGCACTCCATTAGGCAACTCACCTATCATTGCAGAGGGGTGTGCACCTATCGGATTGAAATAGCGCAAAATAGTAGCATGAAGAGCAGCATCTGCATGTGCCTCGTCTCGAATAATCTCTTCGTTGATTTGCTTGGTATTGCCATATGGAGATAGAGCCACCTGTATAGGAGCCGTTTCATCCACTGGCAAGTGGTCGGCTGTTGGCTGACCATACACCGTGCACGAACTGGAGAAGACGATGTTATGCACACCATGCTTTTTCATCTGCTCCAACAAAGTAACCAACGACATCAGGTTATTGCGATAGTACAGCAAGGGTTGTTCCACCGATTCACCCACTGCTTTGCTGGCAGCGAAATGAATAGCAGCTTCTATATCGGAGTAGCGATTCAACACATCATCCATAGCTGCAATATCGTTGCAATCAACCTGCTCAAAAGCAGGGCGCTGACCTGTAATAGCTGTGATACCATCTAAGACTTCCATCGTAGAATTGCTTAGGTTATCTACAATCACAACATCATACCCCTGCTGCATGAGTTCAACTACGGTATGCGAACCGATATATCCTGTACCGCCTGTTACTAATATACGAGCCATTTCAATTTACTATTTGACTATATACAATTTACACTTTACAATTTAGAATAAAGGACTTGGATAAACACCCGCATCTACCAATGCTTGAATCTTATCTACAACCATCTGGCGATCATCGGCATAAGTCACACCAAACCACTTGGCAGGCGTATCCAACACTTCGCAAGTGGCAGTGCCAGCATTAATCATGTCATTCACCAAAGTAGGAATATAGAACTCAGCCTTCAATTCCTGCGCGTTTTTGGTCAAGAACGCTTTGAATGCCTCCTCCGCATAATCAAAATACTCAGGAGTAAAGCCCCACATATTCATACTAACTGGGGTATCAAATGCAATCTCTACATCCTCGCCATTCTCCCCTTTGTAGCAAATATGTCCGTTCTTATTCTCAATAGAAGTACGCTCTACAACATCAGTCAAGAAATTATTCGCATCGGTGCTGCACACGCCACGGCTTACACTACCATGCTCGCTCAAGGTGTTACCCACGCGATAACCTGCCATGCAATACTTACCTTGTTTTCCCTCTACCGAACACAAGAAATTAGCCATTACCTCAAACGACTCTTTGCCATAGAAGTCATCCGCATTAATAACCATAAATGGCTCGTTAATAATTCCTTTTGCCATTAAAACGGCATGATTAGTTCCCCATGGTTTGGTACGCTCAGGATTGCGAGTAAAACCTTCTGGCAGATTGTCTATACCTTGGAAGCACACTTCACATTGTACATGGTCAGCATACTTGCTGAGTACGATATTGCGGAAGTCTTCTTCAAAATCTTTGCGGATTACAAATACTACTTTGCCAAATCCAGCACGCATAGCGTCATACACGCTATAGTCCATGATGGTTTCGCCATTGGGTCCAAGACCATCCAACTGCTTTAGACCACCATAACGGCTACCCATACCAGCAGCAAGGATAAAAAGAGTAGGTTTATTCATGTTGTAATAAATTATATAAGGTTAATATATTATTCATTGGATATTTCTATCTTGCCATGGCGTTTGCGGTGCTTGAGCCATAGACCATAAATTTCAGAACAGTTGCTGGCAGTAATAAACGCCTTGATATTATTATCGCGGATATATGCCATGAGTGCAGCAAACTCTTCTTGCGTGAGAAGCGACTGAATTTCTTTGGATTCCTCACCTGTATAACCACCCTCCACTGTGTATAAAGAGCAACCGCGCACTAAATCCTCCACAATATATTTGCGAATGCGCGCATGCTCACGTGAGATGATACATACGCGTTTCCTGCGGTCAAGCGAAGCAGTGAAATAGTTGATAACGATACCATTGAGCCATGTGCCAATCAAGCCAATAACCACCATGCGGAAATCATTGATAAAGAATGCAGTACAGCAAATCAATGCGCCTCCAATGGACACGGACATGCCAATATCGAAATGCATAAACTTATTGATAATCTTTGCCAAAATATCCAGACCACCCGTAGAGGCATTCACACGAAATTCTATCGCCTGACTGGCAGAAAGCAGCAATACAAAACAGATGAGGTCAAACCACACATCTCCCATTCCTATGCCAGCGGACATCACAGAATCCTTCACCTGCTCCAACACTTCTCCGGCTCTACTCAGCAGATAAGGATTGCCATTCACATCAAGCACAGTTTGTCCTGCTTGCAATTGCGAAAGGATATCAGGATTGTCAATCACACGGTGTGTGAGATTGGTGTAAGGATAGATTCGGTCCCAAAGTTGTGTGAGCGGACCAAGGATCATTGCCGTATAAACCGTTTTTGCACCAAACTCATTGCCAATGAGCAAGAAAGCGAGAATCAGCAAAAAGGCATTGATACCCATCACTAAATAGGAAAATGTATCTGCATCACCACCAATGAGGGTGTTGATAACGATACTTAGACCCGAAATCGTACCAATAATCAAATGACTTGGCATCAAGAAATAATACACTGCTGCGGCACCAATCGTAATACCGATGGTCATGACAACCAATTCTTTCCAGAATTTCCAAGTGCCAAGTGCGTGCCAAAAATCAAGAACTAAATTCTTCCAATACTGCGCAGAAAAATACTGCTGGAGATATGCATTCATTGTTATTCATGTGTTATTACCAGTCGGGCGGTACGCCGTGTCGTCTGACTGAGTAAGATGGTTCTATTCTCTTGTTCTTTTTTCAATATTTCGGGCGTTGTGCCACGAATCGTAAGCAAACGCAAATTGTCATTCCATGTTACAAGATAGGCATCTTGCAGTTCGTTGATAGCGCGTTCCACAAAACGGTTGTTGTCCACACAAACCGAAATAGTGACTGCGCTGGATTGCACCAAGGACACGGTCAGGTGATGGCGATGGATAATTTCGAAGATATGGCTCAAACTCTCCTCCAGCACAAACGCAAAGTCTTTGGCTCGCATGGTGATAAGAATTTGATTCTCACGCCATATATACACAGGCACAGTCACTGGCTGTGCGTTTTCACAAATGATAGACCCTTCTGCCAACGGATTGCCAAATGGCTTGACATAAAGCGGAATCTTCTTGTTTTCCAAAGGGCGAATGGTCTTTGGGTGAATCACCTGCGCACCGCTATACGCCAATTCCACCGCATCGTGATATGAGAGTTGGTCGATTTTAATGGTGTCGGCTTGTTTGCGGGGATCCGCATTGAGAATGCCTGGCACATCTTTCCAAATCGTCACCGATTCAGCATCTAAGAAATTACCCAGCAATGCTGCCGTATAATCCGAGCCTTCACGCCCCAAGGTTGTGCGTAGTCCCTCTTCTGTGCCGCCAATAAATCCTTGCGTAACAACCACACGCGGTCTGGCAGTTCTATCCCACCCTACACGAATCACCTGTGCGGAGTGTTGCCAATCTACTTGCGCTTCGCGGTAAGTAGCATCGGTGCGCAAGAGTTTCGGCATATTCCACCATTCGGTAGGAATACCACTCTTGAGCAAAAATACCGCTACAATCTGCGTGGACAGGATCTCGCCCAAACTAACTATTTGGTCGTAGTTTTGGTCGTAAGACCACTCCGTATTGTATGCGGGCATTAGAGGCAATCGCACATCCACATTGGGCTGCAAGCCTAACGCTTGCATTACATAAACATGGTGGTCAAACACGCCGAGCCACTCCTGCTCTGCCTTTTGCTCGTCGCCTTGCGCCAATGCCGCCATTACACGCTCCAACGCATTGGTTGTCTTGCCCATAGCAGAAATCACCACCATCAAGTCATCGCTCGATTGAGCAACAATCTCTCTCAGGTTACGAACGCCATCCGCATCCCTTACAGAAGCTCCACCAAATTTATATACACGCATGATTATCTAAACTAAAGATTCGCCATTTTGATGGCGGTCACTGCACCTTCCACACCTTTGTTGCCCAAACGACCGCCAGCGCGATCAAGCGCTTGTTGCTTGTCGAGCGTGGTGAGTACAGAGAAAATCACAGGGCAAGGATTATATATTGGCTGAGGATACATATGCGCATTCAGCAATGTCACGCCTTGCGTCACCGATTGGCATACATAATCAAAGTGCGGTGTATCACCCTTGATAACGCAACCTATCACTATTACAGCATCCACATTCTTGAAGAGTCCGCCACTACTACCACTCACATACAGGGCAGCACCGTAGGTCAGTTCCACCGTGCCTGGCACATGCATCACATCAATATTCTCTTCGCGCACGCCATGTTTCACAAGCGTATCAATAGCTCCTTGTGCCAACTTGTGGGTAATCTCGCTATTCCAGTCCGCCACTACAATAGCATAGCGCTGATGTGAAAGCACATCAGCGCTAGGCAATTCATTCGCGTTATATTGCGACAAATCAGTTGTCATACTATTCTTGCCTATAAACAATTAGCCTATAGCCTTATTTTACGAAAGCAATGTATTTCTCGATATCTTGTGCTTCTGCAGAAGCAGGATAATCGTTCTTGATGCTCTCAAAAGCTTTCAAGGCAGCCTTGTTATTGCCAAGTTCCATTTGCACGAAACCCAATTTCTTCAAGCTCATTGGTGCAATAATCTCGTTTCCGCTTGCAGCAGCGTTTTCGAATGCTTTTGCAGCTTTTGCATAATCTTCCAAATGCACATATGTGTCGCCTAAGAGTTGCGCAGCAGCAGGATCCATATTCAAGTCCTTTGCGTCAAACTTAGCCAAATACTCTGCGGCAGCAGCATAATCGCCCAATTGATAGTAGCAAACGCCTGCATAGAGAGCAGCCAACTTGCCTGCTTGTGAGCACTTGTTATCATTAGCAATTGCCTCAAAACCAATACATTCAGCATCGTCGCCATTGAGAGCTAACTCGTAGTTGCCTTGTGCGAAATAAACGACTGCTTTTGCATTTTCGTTGTTTGCTTCAGCTGCTTTTGGTTTGATAACATAGGTATTCAATGCCAACACGCCTGTTACCACTAATGCAATAGCGACAATAGTCCATGTTAATTTGTTTTGGTTAGCTTCAATCCACGCGCTGGTGGTGTTGAGAGCGTCTTGTACATTCTCCAAGTTTTGCTCTTCTTTCTTAAAATCTTTCTTTGCCATATTGTTTTTGTATTTATTATTTCTACTTTTTCAACGCACGGCAATGTATATTCGTGCATTTTCCTATTCAGCCCGCAAAGGTACAACAAAAATTGCACATATGCAAGAAAAATGAGTGAAAATTTATTTTCCAACGAAATTTTCTTACATATAGGCAGCATTGAGCGACCGTAACTTCGAAGATTTCTGACATGCGAGACCTTTCGAAACCACTTCGTTACCACTGGGACTTTCCTGGCACCCCCATAAAAAAAATCCGCACAACCGATTTGTCTTTCGATTATGCGGATTGTTAATGGAGATTGATTAATAATTTTTCGATTCAAAATTTTTCTGCGTTCGTAACAGGAATTATCTTACTCTACCAGAGATAATCAAATCTAGCGTTTGTCCATCACTTAAAGTTACAACGAGTGTACTCCTAAAAGAGACACCCTGTCGCCCATTGGGGTTATATGAAACAGTGACAAAGCCTTTTTCGCTAGAATTGATATAATTATTATCCCATGATACTGATATGTGTGAATCTGTTTTTGTAATATTTTTAATATATACATTTTTGCTTGATGGGTTTTGCAAACAAAAACGCGTTTTAACGATTCCACCTAGAATTGGGATGTCACCAAAATCATATGATGTTTCTTCAAAATATGCTTTTTGAACATCCTCTGATCGTTGTTGAATTATTACTTTTGTGCGAACTAATCGAATTTTGTATGATTTACCCTGTCCCCAGTTTGTAACATGGGATGCATATTTGTATGTATTATCCAAATGTAATAAAGTAGCATTCGCCTGCATAAATTCTATTTCCTCTAATGTTGGAAGGCGCCAATCTGAATATCCGTATGAATTATTGCGGTTTGTAATATCAATGATATTGAGCGGTTTGGTAGTAAAGACTCCTAAATCTTCAGGGAAAACATACAGATAATCATATAACACTTGTACCTTTTTAGGACCTCTCGCAGAATTATCTAAATTCTTTACTATGTCTCTTGCTGCAGAATCCATTGTTTCTCGTTCACTTCTACCATTTGCATATACAGCCGCACTAGATAATAACTCTCCTGTTACACTAATTAATCGTAAATCAACATTATATTCACCTAAATTAATTTTACTAGAACCATCAGAAGCATTTTTTACATCTCGAATAATATAGTTTATCGTTCCAACGAGAATAGCATCAACTTGTAATTTTTTAGCCATTTCCTGATATTGTGCTGTTGTAAGCGTTTTTCCATAAAGATTGTTCGCATGTAGCACTTGATCAACTCGTGAACGTTCTACTATTGTAAAATACCCAGAATTAAACAACTCATTTGTCAACATGTCTTCTAAACCATCAACATGAGAGGTGTTT
The DNA here is from genome assembly GCA_017628395.1 of Paludibacteraceae bacterium. Lineage (GTDB taxonomy): Bacteria > Bacteroidota > Bacteroidia > Bacteroidales > Paludibacteraceae > Colicola. The sequence goes on from JAGBZD010000058.1 coordinate 36,276, forward strand.
TCGCCTACTCCAGCTTTAATATCTAATATGGCAATACGTAATTTATTTCCATATATAGGCTGCAAAATAGTTAGAAAAACCAATATAATAACTAAATATTTATGTTTTATCATATTATTATTTTATTGTAAGTATGACAATATTGCTTCTAAACCTTCTAGTTCAAAAATAGTCGTATTACTAACATCATTTTTCTTGTATGATATTACTATGGTTTGTTTGTCTTTTATTTGATCTATAATACTTGTAGCATCTTTATTCCATTCTTCAAGAAAACGATTGTAAGTCGCATACATATACACAGAATCTGTTGTTTCTAAAAATGGCAATGTCACATTAGTTCCATCATCAAATGCAAAATTTAATTGAACATGTTTACCTATGTTGGTCTCTGTGAATGAATGACCTTCTACATATTCTTTATTGAATGAAAATATTAATTTAAATGCAACATCAGAAGAATCTCTTTTAAGTACTAATTTATCAGATGGTATATTTACTGCATGTAGATATATTTCAGATTTGTCCTTAGTCCATTGCCATGTTCCAAATTCATCATTTGCAACATTTCCGCTAGTTCTAACATTTCCATAGTTTATCTGATGCGTATCGCTATTTAAAGAAAATGAAACGGTTCTTGTCACATCGCCCGTTAAGGTTGCTGAAAATGTTTGTGAATTTATTCTATACCTCCCATCATCAGTTATTGTCAAGGGTAATTTACATGAAAAACTATTGGACCCATCTGCATCATAATATTCCGTATGAGAATATGTTCTTTCTGTTCTGTAATAATCAGCTGTTCCTGAACCGAACAAACCGTTTACAAGAGTACTACCGACATTATATTTTCGTTCTGTTGTATAAATGTCTTTTGAATCATGATAAGATCCAGACACAGTACCTTTGATTTCCAAATAGACACGTGATTCTACTGCATCCCATAATACTACACCAGACCCAGAAAGATAAGAACGAGTGTTACTGTTAGGGCTATCTGATGCAGATAGTGAAACAGTATAATTACTATTTATAGTTATCGATATTTTTTGCCCAGAAAGTGTAATAGATTCATACTTTGGAATTGATTTGTAAAAATCAAAACTAGTAGAGGCATTACCTACCATAACTAAAAGTAAAGCGAATAGAATAAGAAAAATTTTTTTCATAATAAATAAATTTAATTGTTTCTGCCTACTCTTCATCGGATTTTCGGCAATCTCCGTTTATTGTTTAATTAATAGTTTCAATATAATAGACATACAAAAACAAAAGCGCGGAACTTGCCTTTTGCCAGTTCCACGATTAGAGGCTGTCGCATTGCCTTGATATTAGAACCGACAACGCGAAGCCCACGCCGAATATAAAATATACTCCCGTGCTGTTTCTTAGTTAAGGTACGCGTATGCGCATATGTATATACGCAAAAGACATACCAAAATAGGCACAAGAAGGATAATCTATATCCCGTAGGGCATCTATCGTTGCTAAGTCCTGAATATCAATTTGAAACTTGCGACATTTCTAACCGTCAGAACAGAGCGCAATAAACGCCTTTTTAATATGTCTGCTACCCTCCGCCAACGATGTGCAGACACCCTCGGCGCAGGTTCACGGTGCAAAGGTAATACTTTTTTTTGAATTGCACAAAAAAAATCGCCGAAAAAGCGATTTTTAGTTTATCCCTTTTTTATCCCTTGCTTTTTTTGAAGCTTTTTGCGGGCTAAAATGACCGCCAGGAATTGTGCGGTTATTCTGCGGTAATAGTGCGGTTATTGTGCGGTGCGGATGAAGAAAATGCCTCACTTATATCCTCGGCAATTTGCGATTGGAGTTCGGCGAGAGAGTTGAACTTCCTTTCCTTACGCAGAAAAGAGAGAAACGAAATAGTCAGTTGTTTATCGTATAAATCTCCCTTGAAATCCAACAAATGCACCTCAAGCGACAGATAATCATTGCCCACTGTAGGGTTCGTGCCAATATTCGCTAACGCTTTATACTCTACCCCATTTACATTTGCCAAAACAGCATACACGCCCGACGGAGGGAGTTGCTTGCTGGAATTAAGACGGATATTCGCAGTCGGGAAACCAAGTTTGGTACCAATAGCATTGCCATGTTCCACCACACCCGAAATAGAATACTTATACCCCAACAAACGATTGACTTGCTCAATGCACTTCGCTGCAAGCAGTTTGCGAATACGCGAAGAACTCACAGGCAAACTATCCACCAAACACTCATGCGCACGCTCCACATGCAGCCCTACCCTACGCGCCACTTTTTCGTATTCAGAAAAACCTTTCAGCAGATCCGAGCCAAAACAATGGTCATAGCCCATAAGCAAAGTTTCCACTCCTTCTTGCTCCTTGAGGTAGCACATAAACTGCTCAGCAGTAAGGCGTTGTACATCAGCAAAAGGCAACACACGCACCTCAGCATGAAGCGCCAACAACTGTTGCCGCTCCTCATAAGTCGTAAGCATAGGCGGGCAGACACCCGTCAGCAATTCCTTCGGATGACGGTCAAAAGTAAAAATCAAAGGCTCTAAATGGTGCTCGTGTGCCAACTCATGGAGCTGCGCAAACAGGAAACGGTGTCCACGATGGACACCGTCGAAAAATCCTATAGTTGCAATTTTAGACATAACCAACTCCTACTCGCTACGCTCGAGAAATCTCAATTAGCATATTTCCCACTGATAACACTGATTATCACTGATTATTACGCTACAAAAATTTTAGTATATTATAATTTATTACAAAAAATATTTGTTTATAGTTTAATATAAATCTTCTTGCGATAGAGAATATATGCTATGCCCCAGAATACCAAAACAAGGCTCAAAGCACAAGCCAAGGAGCCACCTTTATCACCAAAGAGCGGTTGCATACAGACCTTATACCAGAAACTCCAAACATTGTACATCTGCTCGTTGAATTCAAATCGAATACTACGCATCACATACACAGCGATAGCACTCAAACAGAAGATAAACAGCGGATTAACACCAAAACACTCGAAGAACTTATACCAGTTATTTGCCACTTTCTTGGTTGCCACTTCGCACTTAGTGGCAGTCGCTTTTTCGTTGCGTTCTGGCAGACGGATATCAAGAATCCATGTCAAAATAGCGAGCAAAGAGCTTGCCAAACCGCAGGTTACAAGGATATAGCTTGCAGACCACATGCTCTTGTTGATAGGATACGCATAATCAAGCAAGAAGCCAAGAAGCATCATCACCGATCCAGCGAGGAGAAGGCGGGTGACTTTGCCCCAGTTATCTTTTACATTCATAATAAGGTGTCCCATCCATGCGCCAATCAACACATGCGCCACGCAAGGGATAGTAGAGAGAACCCCCTCTGGATCAAAGCCAATGCGTTCGCCTGCCGCATTGGTCATATGGTAGATATGATTATCGCCGAACAACTTGAGGTCCACAATAGACTCCATGTTGGCAGCGTTGAGTTCGAAACTATTGGTTACGCTCTGCATGATGCAGTAGATAATCATCAATACAGCAGCCACCCATGGGCAGTTCTTAGGTTTGGCAGCCAGCATAAGCAAGCCACCGAAGATACTCACAAGACCCAAACGAGGAAAGACACCAAGAATACGGATATGCTCAATGGGATAAGTCCAAATAGCATGAAGAAAAGTAGTACCCTCTTTAATAATCTGCCCAAGGAACATACCAAACCAACTTAGCGCCCAACCGATAAGTACAATCAACAAACCACGAGTAATCACCTTTTGTGCAACAGGCAGCGTGAATGCATGATTGGTCTTCTTGTGCGAGATATACATGGCTATACCCATACAGAAAACAAAGAATGGGAACACCAAGTCGGTAGGCGTACAACCATTCCATGCCGCATGGCGCAAAGGCGTATAAATATGCGACCACGAGCCAGGGTTATTGACAAGGATCATGCCTGCTATAGTGATTCCACGCAACACATCCAACGAAAGAAGGCGTTTTTTAGCAGGAGTAGCAGTGAGAGTTTCTTGTGACATAGTATTTTGATTTTTAATTGTACCGGAAATTCCGGCGAGTCCGGATTTACCGGATATTTATATAGAAAACAGCCCCCCGTTTGCGCGGAGGGCTGCTTTATCAGTGTGATTACTCTTGGTTGAGGGTTACGCGCTTGAAGTCGATCACATTAACATTGTTCTTCTTCAAAACATCCTTCACGAGTTCTTTGCTCTCGCTCATGATGTATTGTTGCTCTACCAATGTACTCTCTTTCAAGAACTTACCAAGACGACCTTGAGCGATCATCTCTACTTTCTTCATATTGAGATTAGCCTCAGCTTCTGCAGGAACAGTTGCACGAATTTGGCGTGCTGTCTCAGCTTGCTCTGGAGTCAACCAACCTTTAGCAGTGTTAGACTCAATGTGGTCATCGCTATCCACATGAGCTGGGTTGATACCTGCTTTGCGAACAGCTTGCTCAACTGCTTTGTTGATTTCGTCTTGTTTGGTTTTCTCAATAGCTACAGAAAGCTCGCGATCCTTCACCTCTTGTGCTACATGGTCTGCATCCAATGCGATTGGAGACATAGAAGCCACTTGCATAGAAATGCCATGAAGAACTTCACCATTTGCATCTTCTGCGTCAGCAGCAACAAGTGCGCTAAGCTTATTACCAAGGTGGTTGTAAGCATCTACCTTTGGAGCTACAAGGAAAACATAGTCGCTGAGTTCCATCTTCTCACCAGTAACACCAGAACGCTCTGTAACAGCATCTTGTACGGTAAAGTCACCCAATTTACATGCTTTAAGAGCCTCAAGGTCAGCTGGTTTCTCAGTCATAGCCACCTCAAGGATAGCCTTCACTGCGTTAACGAAGTCTGCGTTCTTTGCTACGAAGTCGGTCTCGCACTTTACAGCTACGATTGCACCAAAGCCATTCTCAGCTTTAGCCAAAACGCAACCTTCAGAAGCCTCGCGCTCGCTACGCTTTGCAGCGATAGCTTGACCACGCTTACGGAGCAAATCCTTTGCTACCTCGAAGTCACCGTTAGCCTCCTCGAGAGCCTTCTTAACATCCATCATACCTGCGCCTGTGATATCGCGCAGTTTCTTAATATCTGCTAATGTAACAGCCATTGTTGTAGTTAATAATTAACAATTAATAATCAATATTATTCAGCAGCAGCTTCAGCTACTTTCTCAGCCTCTGCTTTTGGAGCTGCCTTGCGTACGCGTTGACGACGCTCTTTTGGTTGTGGAGCCTCGTTTGCTGCTTGTGCTGCAGCTGCCTCTTCGTCCGCTTTCTCTACTTTGCGCTCCTCAAGACCCTCTTTGATTGCCTCGCATACTGCGCCCAAGATTACCTCAATAGACTTGGTTGCATCATCGTTTGCAGGAATAACGAAGTCAATATTGTTAGGGTTAGAGTTGGTATCTACGATACCGAATACAGGAATACCCAAACGGTTAGCCTCAGCCACAGCAATGTGCTCTTTCATCACATCCACTACGAATACTGCGCTTGGGAGACGGGTGAGGTCAGAGATTGAACCGAGGTTCTTCTCCAATTTCTCGCGTTGGCGAGTGATTTGGAGTTTCTCGCGCTTAGAGATGTTATCAAAAGTACCATCAGCCATCATCTTGTCGATAGTACCCATTTTCTTCACAGCCTTACGGATAGTAGGGAAGTTGGTAAGCATACCACCAGCCCAACGCTCTGTAATATAAGGCATTGCGATTTCTTGTGCCTTTTGAGCCACTACCTCTTGACCTTGTTTCTTGGTAGAAACGAAGAGGATCTTGCGACCTGATTTAGCGATAGCTTTCAATGCCTCAGCAGCCTCGTCGATTTTCACTACAGTCTTGTTGAGGTCAATGATGTGGATACCATTACGCTCCATATAAATGTAAGGAGCCATAGCTGGATTCCATTTGCGTTTGAGGTGACCGAAGTGGCAGCCAGCCTCGAGAAGTTGATCAAAATTTGTTCTCATTTTGTTTGATTAGTTTTGAATTATTTAATGATAATTTATCCGTCTGCCTCCACTACGCAGAGAAGCGCGTATAGGAGGAATAACAGAGTAATCCGCGGCGGATAATCCGCCACGGAGTCACTGCTATTTGGATATTAACGCTTACTAAATTGGAAGTGTTTGCGAGCTTTTGGTTGACCTGGTTTCTTACGCTCTACCTCACGAGCATCGCGTGTCATGAAACCTTCTGCCTTCAAAGCTGGCTTATCTTCTGGATTGATCTTCACCAAAGCGCGAGCGATTGCAAGACGCAAAGCTTCTGCTTGACCTTTGTAACCACCACCATCAAGGTTTACTTTGATATCGTATTTCTCAGCAACCTCCAACTTGTTCAATGGTTGTTTAACCACATATTGAAGAATTGGACTTGGGAAATATACATCCAAATCACGACCATTGATTGTGATTTTGCCAGTACCTTCTTGTACATAAACGCGAGCAACAGCTGCTTTACGACGACCTAATGCATTAATCATTTCCATATCTTCAATTATTTAAGGGTGTTGATATCAATTTGTACTGGTTGTTGTGCTTGTTTGTCGTGCTCTGCACCTGCAAATACATAGAGGTTAGCGATAATTTGACGACCGAGACGGTTTTTAGGAAGCATACCCTTAACCACTTTCTTAATCAAAGTATCAGCACCTTTCTTCTCCAACATCTCAGCTGGAGTCATCTCGCGTTGACCACCTGGATAGCCAGTGTAGCGAACATAAACGCGATCATTCCACTTGTTGCCTGTCAACTCTACTTTAGCTGCGTTGATGATAATCACATTGTCACCGCAATCTACATTTGGAGTGAAGTTGGTTTTGTACTTACCACGGAGGAGCTTAGCTACCTTCGAGCACATGCGGCCAAGAACTTGACCCTCTGCATCAACAACAACCCAGCCCTTTTGAGCGGTTGCCTTGTTTGCTGATACAGTCTTGTAACTTAATGTATCCATTTGTTTTTTAATGTTTTAACCATGCCGACAGACCACTTTACGCGCTCACTTTCGAGCCACAACTGCCCAGCATAGCGAATTAATATAAAATTGTTTTAATAGTTTCAAAAGTTTTAAGGGTTTCAATGGTGTAAGACCAAAACACCCGAAAAAGCGTGCAAAGGTACTACTTTTTTTCCAAATGACCAAATATTATGACATTTTTTTCGCAAAATTCTTTTGATTTCCATTCGTTCCATGGATTTTCGATACCATAGAGGTATTCTTTTAGCACTTCGTCTTGTGGGCGTAAGGAGTATTTTTTATCTTCTTCCACGGCTGCTGTGGGTATTCCCTTTTCTTTTTTACGCTGTGCTATTCGTTCATCACGCAAGCGTTCTTCGTTGTCAAAATCTGCTTGCAAACGACTAATCACTTTTGGATAAATCTTATTGAAAATCTGAGGGTTATCCGTGTACCAAACCAAAGAAGAATCAAATTGCGCTTGTGTTATGCCATGTTTATCCAATACCGATTGATAGTAAGAAGATAGTTCTTTATTATGCCCATAATTGTACCCTATCACCTGCAAAGCCCCATCTGTTCGATGTAAGTCATATAGCAAATCACGCATCTCGCGATTAGACAACACACCACGCGGACGACAACCCACAATCGCCAACAAGACAAACAATATGATTAGGCATCTCTTCACTGCTTTTTTGGAAATATCTGATTCAAACTCTCGTCTAAATCTTTACGGTAGAATATAATTATCAAGAACACTGCTACCGTAATGAACGAGTCGGCGATATTAAATACGGGTCGAAAAAACACACATTCGCCTGCAGCATTGCGTATCAACGGGAAATACAGCATATCCACCACACGACCATGGAACCAACCTGCATATTCCCAAATTTTACCATAGAAAACACAGTCAATGATATTACCCATTGCACCTGCCATCACCATAGCGATAGTGGTTAAATAGCCCGTGCGTACTTGTTGTTTGTGAATCATTGTATGAATATACCAACCTATGACACCCACAGCTATGATACGGAAGAGCGTCAATAGCAATTTGCTAAACCACTCTATACCAAATGCCATACCGTTGTTCTCTACAAACACAATCCAAAACCACGAGAACACTTCACAGGCTTCACCCAACTGGAAATGTGTCTTGATATACACCTTTGACACCTGATCAAGCACCAATGCCAACAGCACGATGCCCAGCACCAACCATGATTGTTGTTTCTTGCTTAACATAAACTATTTTTTCTTATTCCCACTGATAACACTGATTGTCACTGATAATTTTGAGAGTGCTTAATTTCCGTGTTCATCCGTGAAATCCGTGGGAAAGTTTTTACAAGCCAAACACCTCGCGAATTTCCTCTACGCGGTCGAGTTTCTCCCAAGTAAACAACTCCACTTCGCGCTCAATAAGATGTCCGTTGTCCACGAAAGTTTTCTTCACCACCTCGTTGGTACGCCCCATATGTCCATAGCGTGCAGTTTCCTCGTACATGGGTTGTTTGAGTTTCAAAGCGTCTATAATGCCCTGTGGACGCAAGTCAAACATCTCGCTCACTTTCTTAGCAATCTCGCCGTCGCTTAATGCCACTTTCGCGGTGCCATAGGTATTCACGCAGACGCTAACTGGCTTTGCCACACCAATGGCATAACTGATTTGCACCAACATCTCCTTAGCAACGCCTGCTGCAACCATGTTTTTTGCAATCCAACGAGCTGCATAGGCTGCTGAACGGTCCACTTTTGAAGGGTCTTTTCCAGAGAAAGCGCCACCGCCGTGTGCACCACGACCACCATAAGTATCTACAATGATTTTACGACCAGTCAAACCCGTATCACCGTGAGGACCTCCGATAACGAAATTGCCCGTTGGATTCACCAGCAGTTTGAAGTCGCCTTTCAGCAGCTCTGCATATCTCGCATCTCGTTTAGCTACGCGAGGCAATAATACACGCTGAATATCTGCTTTTATCTGCTCTTGCGTGGCATCCTCATCGTGTTGTGTACTCACCACTATCGTGTCAATACGCAGTGGTTCACCCTCCTCGCTATACTCCATAGTCACCTGACTTTTGGAGTCTGGACGAAGATACAACATCTCCTCACCCTCTTTACGCACACGCGCGAGTGTATATACTAATGTGTGTGCCAAGTCCAAGGTCAATGGCATGTAATTTTCTGTTTCATCGCTGGCATATCCAAACATCATACCTTGGTCGCCAGCTCCTTGCTCACCAATATTCTCTGTGCCTTGACCATCCACGCCACGCGCGATGTCGGCACTTTGCTCATGCAAAGCGGTCAAGATACCACAACTCTCAGCCTCAAACTTATACGCAGACTTGGTATAGCCAATCTCTGCTATGGTTTTGCGCACAGTACCTTGAATATCCACATATTTCTCGCTGGAGACTTCGCCTGCCACGATTACCTGCCCTGTAGTCACCATCGTTTCACATGCAACATGGGAATTAGGGTCTAATGCCAAAAATTGGTCAAGGATGGCATCACTGATTTGATCTGCCACTTTGTCTGGGTGTCCTTCGCTGACACTCTCGGATGTAAATAAATAGTTCATTTTGTAGTTTGGTTAAAAAAATAAGCCACAAGCGACTGTTTTGGTCTTGTGGCACAAGGTTTTAGCATTATTTTAGAGAGGTTGCAAGCAGTCCAAATCTATCCTCTTTTCAAAATCGGCTGCAAAATTACTACATTTTTCTGAAATGACCAAATAATTAATGCAAAATCTTATAAATAAGTTCTTTCCACAAGTCCGCATCCTTTGCGCTTGGATTGTTAATACCCTTCAATCGGGCATCGGTATCACGGAAATATCCAATAATAGCAAATGTCTTACCCGCCGAAAAACGCTGTGCTGCAGCAGCATAATCTTTCACAAAAAATGGTGATACCCCCAACGCACCAGCAGCCACACGATCACTCTTATCGGGTAAATAATGGTAAATCATCAAGTTAGCAAAAAAGCCGTACAGCACACCCAACTCCTTCACCATGGGGTGGTCCTTGGAGGACGCAAAATACTGCGTGATACGATTCGCCTTTACCACATCGCCTTTTATTAGGGCATCCTGCAACTCAAACACATTGAAGTCCTTTGATATGCCGATATTCCGTTCTACTAATGCCGCATCAATCACTTTTACCCCCTCTGGGCGACCATCTATCAGTTTCTGCAAAGCACCCACTACTTGTGTTAAATCGGAACCGATACTATCTGCCAAAATTTTCGTTACCTTATCATCAATCTGCACTTCATCTCCGTTGGCTTTCAGTTCCTTGTTGCGTTGCGCCACATAGTCGCGAATCCACTTCTCGACCTGATAGTCTTTGAGTTGGTCGGACTCCATTAGCACACCACCCTTCTTTTCCCAATTCTTGAAGAGGTTTAAGCGTTTGTCTGGCGAGCCATACTTATAGCAGAACACCAATATGGTGGATGGCTGTGGATTATCCATATACATCGCGAGTGACTCCCATTTCTTGATGTGTTGTGCCTCCTTGACGATGATAACTTTGTAGCCGCCCATCATAGCAAACCCGCGTGCAGCACCTATCACAGGCGACACATCACCACTTGCAAGGTCTTTGCCATAGATAATCGTTTGGTCAAACTCGCGCGCCATCTCGTCCAAGACATTATTTTCTATATAGTTGGCTACCAAGTCGATATAATACGACTCTTTTCCACAAAGCATATACGCAGGAGCATACTTGCCTTGCTTGAGACCAATCATCACTTCTTCGTATTTCATCCTACTCCTAAATCTGTATTGTTAATTAATATCTCTATCTTCTTGGATTGTTTCAATGTCGGATACACATTCCTAACAAACCACTTTGCCAATTCATCATCACGCTTGACTGCGGTTGTATTCTCGCAAAACACATTTACACTCGCATATTCAAAATATTGCTCTGCCAAGGAAATATCCCGCAATATCCGTTCTTTACTATCGCCTTCCGTGCAACACAAGAGACATACTCCTTGAAAATACTTCGCTACATCTGCCGCTGTCACACTCGCAGCAATCCCCTTCTGCCATCGGTTGCGCAATTGTCCGTCAAAACTCTCTACACCACAACGAAACTTCACCTGTATGCCCTCAAACTGCTCTGCAAACTTCGCCAACTGATTCTTATACATATAGTGCGCTTCAAACCAAAGCGTATGTATCTTTTTCTCTTTCACCACCTCCCTAATCATCGCCACTGTCTGTGCATCAAGTTCCATAGCAGACCCCGAGTTAATCACATCCAACACCCCATACACGCCCCGCACTTGTGCCAATACTTCTCTGTTCACAGCAAACGGATCATCGCTCACATCCCCATGATAGTCGCAGAAGGAACACCTTTTCCATCTGCACCCTGTTCCCTGCAATAGCACAAACTCACGAGGTAATACCGTATGTATCAACGCGTATCGCTTCACCTTTCAGTTTTCATCTTTCCGTTTAATCAAACGAACCACAGCATACGCCATCGGCGTACCTAGGACAGCTTCAATCAGCAACTTCGATACATATTGAAAGGCAATCATCAGCAGCAAATCATGCGTGGATACTGTGCCTGCAAAAGCAATCAATACAAACGGAAGCGAGTCAAACCAATACGCAACAGCCGAACTACCAATCGTTCGCACCCAAAGTCTCTTGTCCTTGGTCCACTTCTTAATCTTTTCCATCAACCAAGCATTGCTGAGTTCGCCCAACAAGAATCCAGTCAGCGAAGCAATCACGATGCGAGGCACATAACTAAACATTGTATTGTATGCTTGCGCTGTTGTATCTAAATAATCTGGCGAAGGCAACCATACACCTATCTGCGTGCAAAGCACCATCACGATATTGCATAGCAATGTAGTAAAGATTACCTTGCGTGCTGTCTTATATCCCCAAATCTCTGTCAGCACATCGCCCAACATATACGCAAACGGGAAAGTGATTGTTCCTGCGTCAAAATAAAACAGATTCCACAATCCAATGACCTTCACCGCCATTACATTGCTCACCACATACAGCGTTACAAACAATGCACATACTACAATAAACGAAGTATTATTGTTCGGCTCTAAGCCGCGGTTTTTGAAAGGGTTTTCCGCTACCTTATTTTCCATAAAATGTATATTATTAAATTCTTTGCAAAGATATAACAAATATTTGAATTATGCAAATTATTCCTCATCAGCAATAAGTTCTATATTTGCAACTCTTCTACCAAGGATATCATAACACATACCATCGGGTGTTCTAAAATACAATATACCTTGATAATAAAACAAATCTCCCTTTTTCACTAACTCTAAGGCGGAATTATTTTCTACATTATTACTTCTTTTAATTACAATCGGACCTCCGCCTTTTATGCACTCTCCCACATGTGCCAACACCGCATAAATACCATAATCCAAAAAGGAGACATCAATCTTATCACCTGATTGGATATAATAAGTTTTGATTGGATTAGATGGCTCAGCTATCGGACAAATCCAAACGCTATCTACATAAGGAGGCTCAATTGTTCCATTATTGGAGAGATCTATAGATACAATAAGATCATGCATAATAACAGAGACATAGACATCTTCATACTCCTCACATGAATACACCACAGGAGGATCTGTATCCATATCCGAGTAATTTCCCCGAGCAGGAAAGATCTGCCTTTTAACACAATCTTGTATATATACTCTAAAAATATAGGTTCCTCTATCTAAAAAAGAAATGTCTATAGAATCTCCTAAAGCTCCTGATGAATTAGGTTGTTTGTCATAATAAGTTTGTACAACTTTTAATATAGTATATCCTTGTGCATCAACTGAATCTTTCATAGATTTTAAGATACTCACACTATCTACATGAGGATATTCAATGGTTCCATTATGCGAGAGCACATAACGCAAGTGTCCATATTTATTCACAGAGACACCTAAATATAACTCATTGCATGGCTCAAACTGCGCAAAGATAGGAGAAGCAAAGCACAGCACGAACAAGAGAAAAGATAGTTTTGCTTTCATAAACATAAAACTTCTTGAGATTATTCGAGTGCAAAGTTACAACAATTTTCCAACATATGCAAATTTACCATTAAATTTTATCATAAAATCCTCATGCATCAATCAGTCTTTAGATAGATATTTCTGTGCGAAAGAGCAAATAGGTATTATCGTATAATCATATTTCTTTGCCCACTCTACAGCATTTCGCATAAGCAGCGTTCCTATCCCTCTCCCACTCTCATAGGCATAAGTATGCAGGATAGTCATATTGTTATCCGATAGCGTAAACTCTATCTTACCCAGGGACTTACCATTCTCCATAGCAATAATCTCATTTTCTGAAATAATCATTTCAATCATAGCAATAATCATTTAAGTATTTCTACAAAACACCCCACAAAAACTGCGCCACAAGTGCAAAGGACAATAAACAAAAAGGTATATAAACAAAGAACCCCTCATCTTGTAGATGAAGGGTTCTGAAAATGGCGGCTACTTGTCGCGTTCGGCAATCTCGCGCATGACTGTCGCCTTGCGACATTAGACACTCGATTCCCACTCGCTCTCCCCACAAAACCAGTTTTGCGGGGACCCCGATGATAAGGAGAGTAGGTAGCATCACCATATATGCAAAGAGAGCCTAAGTTGTTACTTAGACTCTCTGAAAATGGCGGCTACCTACTCTCCCACAAACGCAGTACCATCGGCGTTGCTGAGCTTAA
>JAGBZD010000059.1 GCA_017628395.1 Paludibacteraceae bacterium
TCCAATGCTAGTCACACCATTAGGAATAGTCACAGAAGTCAAAGAATCGCAATTATTGAAAGCATAATCTCCAATGCTGATTACGCTGTTAGGGATAGTGATAGATGTGAGTGAGGAACAACCAGAGAATGCCCTTTCTCCAATGCTTGTTACGCTATTAGGGATGGTAATGGAAGTAAGGGAGGAACAATCATAGAAAGTATAACTTCCAATGCTATTCACACCATTAGGAATAGTTACAGAGGTCAAACCAGAGCAATTCCTGAAAGCATAATTTCCAATGCTCGTGACGCTGTTAGGGATAGTTACAGAAGTCAAAGAAGAGCAATCATAGAAAGTATAATCTCTAATGCTAGTCACACCATTAGGGATGGTAACCGAAGTCAAAGAAGAGCAACCATAGAAAGCATATTCTCCAATGCTTGTGACGCTATTAGGGATAGTCACAGAGGTCAAAGAAGAGCAATTATAGAAAGCATCATCTCCAATGCTGGTTACGCTGTTAGGGATAGTCACAGACGTCAAAGAATCGCAATTATAGAAAGCATTATCTCCAATGCTGGTTATGCTGTTAGGGATAGTCACAGACGTCAAAGAAGAGCAACCACCGAAAGCATATTTTCCAATGCTCGTTACACTATAAGTAATGCCGTTGTAGGTAATGTTTTTGGGGATAATAACTTCGCCAGAGTATTCGTTGTAGTGGGAATAGTAATCGCCACGATAAGTCACAGATGCAGTCTTGGAACGACTGTTAAAATCATACCATATACCATCTACTTTTGTGTCAGATGCATAAACTATTCCCATGCTAGCTGCTAGCACAAGGAAAAATGTAAAGATTTTTTTCATAATTCTATATTTTCAGTTTTCATATTTTCCACAATTAAAGGATAATTTAGTATTTCATCAAAGTTTGAACAACATCATGTTTCTCTGGGCATAATGTAGCAAAACTTATTCCGAAATACTGTCGAAGGTCACTCAATACTAATTCTTTTTCGCTACTTGGAATATAAATATTACCTTGTATATATTCTTGAGGAAAAGGAATTGGTTTCTTGCTTACTTTTTGATCCATTATAGTGCTAAGATTGGCATTTCCCAAATAGCTTATACCTTCAATCCCACCAAATAGAAAAAACTCACCAAATTGAGCACGTACACGAGGATTATTTAACTTGGTTTTCACTAAAATGACTTTATTCAGGTCTTGTATATTGCTTTTTATCAAATCCTCATTATTGCCATCCCAAGCACCGCCTTGATCTTTTACGCATTTCCATACATACTTTTTAAATGGTATATTCCCTTCAATTCTAGCAATATTTGAAATGACAATTGCAGTTTCACTATCAACCGATTTTATATTGTCGTTAGGTACACTATAAATTGTAATTTTTCCATCAATTTGTTTTAATTTTTCAAAACATTGAGGATTAAGCACTTGTTCCCAACCACCGCATGCAAAAAACAATGCAACTAAAAAGTTGGTTGTCACATCCATCATTCGAGTAGGACATGAGTAGTGTTGTAACTGATTTAATATATCTATAGTGTGGCTATATATAAAATCATCTGGAAATTGCCTAATAATTTCATTTAAGACTCGTGTCTCATTCTCCAAATTGTTATTACGGAATAGTGCGGGCTCATCTTTCCATGATTTGTCCGACACTCCTCTATAACAAATTTCACAACTTGAAGATTTATTATCTACAAGAATGTTTTGGAGTTGGTTTAAAATATTAATAATAGCTTTCATACATCAATAGTCCAAACCATTCTATAAGTTTAGTTTTTGCTTAATCAAACCAAATTGGTTGAATATTAATATCGTTGAATATATCTCATTGAGAGTTTGAATATTCGGAACTGTAATAGATAAATACTTTAACTTATCTTCAGTTGTGAATTTTACTTCTTTTTTATCTCCGATTTCCAGTACAATCTCTGGTTCTAATAAGTTCAATAAAGACACCTTATTAACCTCATTGAATGTACCTATATACTTAAGTTCGTTCTGTAATATACCTCCGAACGAAACCTCAACTATTTTAAATGCCTCATTAACTAGATCTAGATTATCAATATCAGATTGGTTTGATATGATAACCATCACTTTCATTCCATCATTTTTTTGAAATAATTCTGCCTTCATAATATTCTTTTATTTCGAGCCTACTCTTCATCGGATTTTCGGTACACTCCGTATTACTCACATATAGACACACAAAAAGCGCAGACCTCCGTTGGTTATTTACAACAAGAGGCCTTCGCATTACCCATACCGTCAAATAAACAACAGGAAACCTACGCTGATATGACAACACACTACGACTTGAATACAAGCATAGCATGGATATAGTCATACCCATAGGCATTCATTGTTACTTTGATTTTGACGGTATTTGAAAAGTTGCGAAGTTTTCTTGTTGTCAAATGCAAAGCGTCAATAAACGCTATTTAATATGTCCGAAACCTACCCAAGAAAGACCCTTTGCGAAACGCTTTTCGCAGGACATATTTCCCTCCAGCGTAGGAATCGGGGACAAAGGTAGTGAATATTTCTGATATGTGCAAGAAAAATCGCCAAATGGGGTGATTTTTTTGGAAACTGAAAAGTGAAAACTGAAAGGTGAAAGGGGA
>JAGBZD010000060.1 GCA_017628395.1 Paludibacteraceae bacterium
CTTCTGTCCAAGTTTGATATCTATTATTTTGTTGGTATTGGAGTAATTGATCAAGTGCTAAATTTCCTGTGTTCTGTGGGTTTGTCTTCATACTATCTATTTTTTTGTTATGGGTTATGTGAATTATATTAGTCGTTGGAGAGGGTGTTTTTCCCTTTTTAAGCTGCTTTGCGGCGCCTGTTGGATTTGTATATGGGCGCCTCGAGCATTATTTGAGCATCTTTGTATTGGATAAAGCAAATTTCTTGACCAGTTTGTGTATTAGTGAGTACTTTAGCTGTAAGTGGTTTGTAGAAGTTTTTCCCTGTTTTGAAGATAAGTGTATTACCTTGTCGTTGGTCAAGGAGAAAGAGCCCCAGTTGAGCTGTGGATTTGGAGCCCCCCTTGTGGGCAAGATGAAGTGGTAGTACCCCCAAATACAGGCGATTTTGGTCAGCGATGAATGATTTTTCTGAGGTTTGGAATTTTTTGAAGTTGATCATAAAGCTTGCATTTTTGAAATTACATGCATAATATAGAAAACAAATGCAAAAATTTCAAAAATGAATGCATATTTATTTATTTTGCAAAGTCGAGTTTGCAAAAATCCCCAATATTTAGCAGCTTATATTTCATTTTGTTAATCGAAGTCATACTCCAAATATGAGATAGCATCATTTCTATTAGAATCAATTTTGATCTTCAATATAATTTCTTGCTTCTGGGTTCCATATTTTTTCCAACATTGTTTAGGGAGCCAAATAGAGGTTGTTATTTCGCCATTCTCCATTATCTTTGAATCTTGGTCCAAGATTTTGAAGACTATACCGTTGTCTTTGGCTTGAAAATATGTTGGGGTGAACTCTGCTTGTGGATTGCCATTGGCATTGATTTCGGCATAAGGCAATACTGCCCATTTGATAAAATCTTCGGCACTGGCAAACACATAATCTTGACCAATTATTCGTTTCGTATTCTGAGGTATAACCAGTTGACGCATTTTCTGCATAGGCACTCCCAAGTATTTCGCTTTTAACACACGGTCAAAATCCGAATCCTCAAAGTTCTCCATCTCTACATCCAGCGTATATTCAGGATCTTGCTCCTGCATAAACGCTTTCGCATACGCATAAAATGCTGAATCCCCAAAATCACGAATTATTCGCAGTGTAATAGCGTTAGCAGCCACTTCTTCCGCACGCCATTGTCTAAATCGGGTAAAATGTCTAACTTTATCTTCTACAAACTCACTATTCTCCAGATTATGGATATCCAATGCAGCATGCGCTAATTCGTGAAGCAACACTTTGGTCAGGAGCCATTTATAGTGCAGATCATTTGCTTTAGCAGCATCCCAAATATCCTGCACATACAACTCGACATACGGATTGTTTTTATCAGGATGGTATGCGCCTAATAGGTCGCATTCATCTTTATCTCTAAGATAAATAGGTATCGTATGCAGCAGCGACACAATATTTCTGTAAGATGCGCGCGGGAATTTCCGAATAGGCGTAAGGGGAAAGCTTTGGTCAAAAGAAATAGGAATTATTTCTTTATACGAAATGTATGTTTCCCCTACTAATTCCCTCTCGCCCTGTTTGCAAATCTGTAGCGGACAAAGCATCTGAATACAGAACTCGTCGCTGTGATAGAAAGCCGCATCTTGCTTTCGTATTACCTCCAGAATAAAGTCTGGAATCGCTTGCTCAAGCACTTTAATCACCAATCTTTCTGGTGCATCGTAATTAAGAAATTTCATGATAAACTATCTTTTCGGGAACTATATATAAAGTTAAACATAAAGCTTGCATTTTTGAAGTTACATGCATAATATAGAACATACATGCAAAAAATTCAAAAACACAAGCAAATTTATTTATTTTGCAAAGTCGAGTTTGCAAAACATGATTAGTTGCAGTGCACCTATGGATTGTTCCTGCGAGAGAGTTCGTCTTGGAAACCGCTATCATCATATTGCGCGTATTGCGCGCATTGCAACAGCAGCTGAAGTTCATGGTTGGTCAAAGTGCCTACAATGCGGCTGTAGGTATCCAGTCTGCATGTAGATGCAATATGATTGACTATCTTTTTCGCGCTATCGGACTTGAACTTACCACCAAAAACCGCGCCCTCTGCCTCTGTAAATCGTGCTATGGATAGGGTGATACCTTGTTCGGTAGCAGCGAGCTCTTCGTTGCAGGCTGTAGCATGGTGGTTAAGTCCCCATACCACGCAGCAGGTAGCATATACATCGCCCTCTGCGGAGAGTTGATCCAGCCATTCATAGTCACTGCCACGCATGAGGCATACTTGTTCGATGGCTCCCTGCTCTACGATAGCACGCAGGTAGGCATCTCGCTTGGTGGCATCATCACGAACTACTGATTGGATAGCCATGATTTCTTCTACGCTGAAAGTCTGGAGCTTGTTTAGCTTTTCAGCAAAATGCATATTGCAGAGTTCTTCCTCTGAGCGTATAATTTGTTCCACTTGCGGAATAAGGCTACGCAGGATGCGAAGAAGAATATCGGCATCATGGAAGTCAGTAAGCGCAATAGGTAGCGGGTCATTGGTACATTGCATATACAAAGTACCTGCTTCGTAGCACAGAGCATAAGAATCTGCCATAATGGTTTTGATGGCAGACTCTTCGCTCTTAATAACCACATACTTGCATAACCTTTCAACGCTCTGTTGCAACTCTTGTTCACTCTTTTGATGAAGTGATTGCGATAGGTTATTGATGTATTGTTTCATAAGTGGGGAGGAATTGATGGCTTAATTAAACTTGCTTTCGTATCACCTCCAGAATAAAGTCTGGAATTGCTTGCTCAAGCACTTTAATCACCAGTTCTTCTGGCGCGTCGTAATTCAGTATTTTCATCATTACCAACATTCTTCAATCTTCACATTGCCATCGGTGCAACGGACTATTTGAGCTGGGATTTCGCAGTTCCATTCATCTCCTAATTCAATACTATTCCATTGCATTTTCGTACCATTGAATGTGATGGATTTAAGAGAGTCGCAACCCATGAAAGCAGCCTCCCCAATACTCGTCACACTATCGGGGATAACAATGGAGGTAAGGGAGGAGCAATAATAGAAAGCAGCCTCCCCAATACTCTTCACACTATCGGGGATAATGGTGTTTTGGCAACCGCGGATAAGTGTATTGGTCGCTGTGTGGATAATCGCGTTGCATTGCTCTCGACTATCATACACCGTATTACCTTCTGCTACTACAATGGAGGTAAGGGAGGAGCAATCATCGAAAGCAGCCTCCCCAATACTCGTCACACCATTTCCAATAACAATGGAGGTAAGGGAGTCGCAACCCCCGAAAGCAGCCTCCCCAATACTCGTCACACCATTACCTATAACGATGGATTTAAGGGCAACGCAAGATAAAAAAGCCTCCTTTTCAATACTTGTCACACTATCGGGAATAGTAATGGAAGTAAGGGAGTCGCACTGGCTGAAAACACTGCCAATACTTGTCACACCATCAGGGATAATGGTCTTTTTGCAAACGGATATAAGCTTATTAGTCGCCGTTTCGATAATCGCATTGCATTGATTGCGGCTATCATACATGGTGTTACCTTCTGCTACTATTATTGAAGTAAGAGAGTCGCAACCCCAAAAGACCGTCTCTCCTATACTCGTCACACTCTCGGGAATAACAATTGATTTAAGGGATACACAAGGCTTGAAAGCATTATCCTCAATACTTATCACACTATTTGGAATAACGATGGATTTAAGAGAGTCGCAATCCGTGAAAGCAGCGGCCCCAATACTCGTCACACCATTACCTATAACGATGGATTTAAGAGAGTCGCAACCCCAAAAAGCATCTCTTCCAATACTCGTTACACTATTGGGAATAACAACAGAAGTAAGGGAGAAACAATTTCCGAAAGCCTGCTTTCCAACACTTGTTACGCGATAGGTTACTTCGTTAAACACTATGGTTTCAGGGATAATGATATTACCTCTATAACCATTTGGATTTTTGATGACCTCTGCGGTCAATGTTTCCTCTTCGAGGAGGTATTTGATACCTTCGATAATTTTTTCAGTCATAATTGTTATCGTTTATTTACTGTTTATACTTTCTTCATTAACTCTTGCCAGATTCTCACCATAGCGAGGGTGTCGAGGTGGCAGTAGTCTAATAGCGCTTGGCGTGCCTGAGTTGCCTCTTCGGGGCTCATGTGCTGAATCTTAGGGAAGATGGTCATCGCATCGCCACCGTTTTGTACCAATGTGCTCAGGTTATGATAATTGAGTTCGGCATCAGCTGGGAAGAGTGCTGGCAACACCACTTTGATACTGAACGAACCACCCATCGCAGGGAGATAATAGCATCCCTGACGGAAAGGTACGAGCAAGTCCACAATATGGCTCTCAATATTCATCAGATGCTCACTTAGATCGGGATAGATGCTTGCCATCTCTCGGATACGCGTTTTCTCGAATGGGTCGTTATACGCCATGATGCATACATTGCGTGGTATATCGCGGCACAATGCCTCTGCCAGTTCGCGGCGTGGGTCCTTTCCATTGCTCTGCGCCAAGAATGCCTTGTGCTTGAGTTCGCCACCCTCGTGCTCGATATAGTGGAGCGAGTACTGGAAGCATATCTGCATATAGGGCTTGGTGTCGTCGTACATAGGCACCACGGGTTGCATGCTCTCAAAGTCCAAGAAATAGAGCGGATAGGAGAGTTTATCCAAGAACGCTTGAATACCCTGTGGGTGGATATGACCTTCCTGGTTGAGGGTGCAGTGCACTTGCATACTGCGAATAGGATTCTTGGTGATATCCTCCACCGATTGGAGGTCTTCGAAAGTGATATGGCCTGCGTGGTAGTGCTCGAGTTTCTTGGCGAAACTCATTCCATACACATTAAACACCGATGGCTCAGGCAGATGCTGGGTACAGTATTGCCAGAAGGCGCATTTGTATGGGTTTTGGCAATGCGTAGAGAGCGCCTGCTCGGGCTCGGTGGTTTGCTCCATAGTCTGCAGTGCCACGAGCGATTGATTATGCACCTTGAGGTATTCGTTCTCCACCGCTGGAGCAAGGTCAATGATATTGAATAGTCCGCATCCGTTGGCTGTGGTCTTGAGCTCCAGTTCGCCATGGCGCACATAGTCGGAGCAGAGGGTGATGAGATAGGTGCCTGTCACACGGATGCCACATTGCTCCAGCACCCAGCGTTGGTAGGCGATGTCGGTGGCATATTTGGCAAACTTAGGATCGGTAGCTGCATCGCCCACATGGCTGGTACTACTCTTCACTTCGTAGATTGCCCAGCCGCCATCGGTCTTGCAGAGGACATCCACTGCGCAATAGTGGTGCTTAGGCGCAAAAGCCGCTTCGCAGATCACAGGGCAACCACTGTTGACCAGCGCTTGGGTCTTGGCGATCATAGCCGAGATGTCCAGTTTGCCGTCTGTATAGGTGGTGGTGTCCACATAGTCGCCAAAGAGCGATTTAGCCATATCACCAATCTCGTTACCTGTAGCAAAGCGTGCTTCTACGGAAGCATCGATAGTCGCCACTTCGGGTTTGTGGGTTCTGAGCCATAATGCTTTTGGACATTGGCATGATAGTGTGTACTTGGATTTGGATAATGTTGCCATAGTGAGTATGATTTTATAAGATTAATACATATTTCTGGTATTGCGAAATCTTTGTCGCACAATATATAATATGGTACAAAAAGCCAATAATATTCAAAAATGAGTACATATTTATTTTGCAAAGTCGAGTTTACAAAAACGCCTTTCACCCATCGCCTGACAGACGAAGCTGAACTACTTCTGCTTTGGCTCGAACTCAACAATCTTGTCATGCAGTGTTTCAGGCAAGTGCACATTGATAATTTCAACTGCGGACTGCGCAGTAATTTTGTGCCCGTCACTAATGGAATAAACCTTATCAAAGTACTTAGCAAAAATGGCTTTGTATTGTGTGCCCAATAATTCATCGCCATCTGCAAAACAACCCGTACATAAATGACGATCTTCGTCGTTATGAGTCTTCAAGAAACTGGATAGAATATCCACATACTCATTTATGGGTCCAGTATAACCAACTTTAGGCAATTCAACGGCAGGATCCCAGCAGGGGTTTACTACTACACGAGTCAGTCCGCTTAGCTGCAGCGTCAAGAATCCACCCAATGAAGCACCTATAACAACATTGATACCATGTTCTTGTACATATTGTCGAATCGTTCTTATCGCTTCTTTGGGTTGAGTGGGGGCATAGTCTATGGTGTGTAATTC
>JAGBZD010000061.1 GCA_017628395.1 Paludibacteraceae bacterium
ATAAAATCAACCTCACCTTTTTTCATGGTTCTTACTACCGTGTCTTTTACGATGACTTCATTCTTTTTAGCCATAGTATTCGCCTGTTATGTTGTAATCAATACAAAGGTAGTTTTTTTTCAATGAAGTGCAAAAAAACGCATAAAAAAACGGCGAATGAGCAGCCCCATTCGCCAAAGAATCTGAAATTAAAAGAGGTCTTTATCCCCGCAACGTCTTGATTTGGTTCAGCACCTCATCGAGGCGTTTCTTGTTGGCTCGTTGCTGAGTGATGCCCAGAGCAACGGTAAAGCCCATAGCAAAGACAGTGATGGCGATGACTTGGAGATTCCACGCGAAGTCACTGGCAATGAGGATGGTCCATACGATCAGTGCGATGAGCGGGAGGGCAAGGATGCGATTGGCCATCATGCGTAATTGCTTGTGACGAGCGATGTGCTCGGTGGCTTCAGTCATACTCATCGAGGGCAGATTGCCGATGTTGAGCGCCTTGTAGGCTCGTCGGTTGAGGATAACTTCCAGGATGCCTGTAGCGATGATCAGCAGGCAGAAGCCCCAATAGGGAAATCCTTGGTCGGCAAACTGTGTGAGGAATACTACACCTGCGATAGGAGCAGCGATTGCTGATGTACGGAAGCGGTTCTGGTACCATTTCTCTACGCGCGAGAGCTTGCTCGTCATCGACTCTCTCAATAGCTCTTCATTGATGATGCGCTGCTTATCCAGCTTCTCATCTATCAGGTTAAACTGTTTTCTCAGTTCCTGCAATTCGGTTAAATCCATTTCGTGTGTCATAAAGATACGTTTTTACTTGTTAGACATTTGCTTTAAGAAACTGTTTTCAATTTATTTCGAGTTTATCTGAGAGGAGTTTTTGAACAGTTTTTTCTTTTCAGACCGTAACAAATAGTGGTCTATTTGTAAGGAATGAAAGGGAAAAGATGCCAAAAAGAACCTCAGAGAAACCGAAAAGCATATCCAAAAACTTATGAGCGATAAATTCAAAACTGTTTCTTTAACTGTTCCTTGATGCGGAACAGACGAGTGGTGACACTCGACAGGCTGATGCCCACCACGTTGGCTATGTCCTGATAGCTCATATTCTCCAGCCAAAGGAGGATGATGGCTCTATCGAAGACATCGAGGCGGTTGATTCTGTCATACAACATCTGAATCTGTTTACTGTGCTCGTCGTCATCGTTGTACAAGTCGATGTCGACCGAAAGGGGAACAGTCTGTACACTACTCTTCTTCTTTCGTTCCAGGTTGCTGCAGGTGTTGAGGCTCACGCGCCATATCCAAGTCTTCGTGCTGCTCTCGCCACGGAAGTCCTTGAAGCCCTTCCAGAGGTTTATCAGTATCTCCTGGAACAGGTCGTTCACCTCCTCCTTGTCGTCAGAGAAGAAGTAGCAGACGGTGTATATCGTCTTGCGGTACTCTCTGACCATCTCAGTAAATCGTCTTTCAATGTTGTCCATCAGTTGTCTTTTTGTCGTTCTACTCTCTTAGACACACAATCGGTGGATTCCTTTCAGAAATTCGAAAGTTTTTTCAATTATATTTATGCAAAAATAAGCAAAAGAATGGAATTCAATGATGGTTTTATCCGAAAGTTATGTGCTTTCAAGGGAATATCCGTCGGATGAGCTTATGGATCATTGGAATTGCCGACAAGCAGAAGAAACCAAAATCGAGGGTTGAGACTATAAAACACACTACAAGTCGTCATAATTTTCCCGTACACGGCTTATTATTACGGCTTCTTTGTAATTTTGCAATATGATTCAAGAGGAATTTAAGTTTTTTAAGCCATGTAAGTTGTTACAACCTTATGTGAGGTATTATTGGGTATTCAATAGTTGCCGAATGATGAATACCTATACATTCCCTATTGGATGCCCTCAAATCATTTTTCATAAGCGAACACCGCTATTTATACCTGAGTTGAATACAACGCAAAATAGACTGACAATCAGTGGGCAAGTTAATTTCTCTTCACATCTAAAGGCTGACGATGATGTTGAAATGATTGTTGTGGTATTCTACCCACATACGATGAATATGTTTCTGAATACTCCTACTTCGATCTTTTACAACAAAGAGGTTTCGGGGTATGATATTGAGGATAAACATCTGAACGAATTGGCTATGCAGGTATTCGATTGTGCAGATAACAACCGTTGCGTCACTCTCATTGAAGAATGGCTACTATCCCAATTATCGACAAAACCAACCGACACGGCGTACCGGGTAAACCGAATGAATGCAGCCATTGGGAAACTTTTGGCCGCTCCTCACACCCTTGTGACGGAATTGTCTACGACCTGTTGTTTGAGCAAGAAACAATTCGAGCGAGAGTTCCATTTGCATGTAGGGATGAATCCCAAAGAATATTCTCGTATTGTCCGCTTTCAAAAGGCATTATGGCTCATGCAGCATCAGCAGGGCAAGACCAACCAAGCCGATTTGGCATACACAAGCGGCTATGCAGACCAATCACACCTCATACGAGAGTTTAAGCATTTGTGTGGATACACTCCTTTATCGTTGCTTGAGGTTTCAACCCCCTACTCCGATTTGTTTACTACTCCTATATAGAAGTCTCATTTGT
Organism: Paludibacteraceae bacterium; assembly: GCA_017628395.1. Classification (GTDB taxonomy): domain Bacteria; phylum Bacteroidota; class Bacteroidia; order Bacteroidales; family Paludibacteraceae; genus Colicola. The sequence goes on from JAGBZD010000061.1 coordinate 2,612, forward strand.
TCTATCTGATGTAGGATGCTTCATCTACTTTTGCAGTTTCATTTACGAACTTAATAACAGAAAAGTATGAAAGAAGTCAATCCTCAAACAACCACTCGTGCTTACGCTTTTGAAATGTGGATGAACGCCCCAATGCCGATGGTTACATTTTTCAAGACACTTGATGTGTCAAATCTACTGAAGATCAGCAAAAAGAAAAGGCTGAAGTTCAATATGCTGATGTGCTATTGTATCGGAATGGCAGCAAGTAAGGTCAAAGAATTCTATATGCTTCCCGTAGGTGGTAAGTTGATGCAGTTCGATACGATTGCAGTAAACACCATAGTTGCTAACAGTGCTGGAGAGGTTAGTTCGTGCGACCTCCCCTTTAGCAAGGACTTGGCACAGTTTAATAAGGCCTATTTACAACTCACGAAACAGGTGGCGGAAAACTGCGTCGACCACGACCTCTCGGCAGAGAGTATGGTTATCGGCACCTCGGCATTGGCGCAATATGAGATTGATGGTGCAGTGGGTATGTATAGTGGCATTTTCAATAATCCGTTTATGATTTGGGGCAAGTACAAGCGTGCATGGCTTAGAACTTATCTGACCGTATCTTTCCAGTTTCACCACACTCAAATGGATGGAGCACATGCAGCACAATTCCTGACGAACATTCAGAAAGAGATTGATAAGATAAGGTGAGGTATCTTCAATGCATTTCTTTTTGTTATAATTGCAGATTCTGCGATTTTTTCAAAAAAAGTTGAGAATTCTCTTGACTCGTACCCTACGGCAGTATTTAACTTTGCACTTGAAAGTTGCGAAGGTTGGCTGCACTCGTTACAAGCAATTGCATGCATTGCTCACTCGTTGGCATAACCTTTGCACTCGCTAGCAATAAATCGTACGATTATGAGAGAAAAAACAAAGTTAAAAATCGGAGAGTTTTCCAAATTGTGCCGTGTCACCGTGCGTGCATTGCGACACTACGAAGAGAAGGGACTGCTGAAGCCTGCCGTTGTC
>JAGBZD010000062.1 GCA_017628395.1 Paludibacteraceae bacterium
ACTTTTTCCACTAAAAATTTGCACATCCGCAAATGTTGTAGTACCTTTGCACCGTGAACCTGCGCTGGGGATGTCTGCACATCAGCGGCGAAGGGTAGCAGACATAATAAAAGGCGTTTATTGGCGCTTGTTTTGGTACTCTGAAAACTGGAAACTTTCGTAACCCAAAGCAAGAGAGCGGTAAATGCCCCTTGGTGTGTTTAATCCGTTGCGTTCCGCAATGATTAACATATCAGCGTGGGCATTCATTGTTTATTCTTGTTACAAGGTTTTCCAGTACCTCAGAGTAGAGAATAAGCAAAAAGAGGTTCCACGCTTTTTCTTTTATATTCATGGGCAGTTAGGAGCCAACTCCCGATTAATTTTGATACAATGAAGAATACACTCATTCTCATTTGTGCTATGCTTTGCTCTTTGCAATGCATAGCGACAAACCTTGTGTTGTTGCAGACTGATGGAACACAACAATTGCAAGATATAGCAAAAATAGGCAAGTGGGTATTTGTAGAAGAAAATTTGCAACTGCTTGATAAAGTAGGAAACTTACTTGCAACAGAACCTATCTCAGAAATAAAAAATATCACATTCTCTATCAGCAATCCAGAAACAGCGACTGAGAATGTCCAAATGAATTCTATTGTCATTTATCCTAATCCCACTCAGGATATGTTATACATTAGTGGAACAACACCGCAAACTTTGCGCGTATATGATTTGCAAGGTCGCTTGCTTATAAATGAGACCAGCATGCAAATTAATGTTAGCACATTGAATATGGGAACATACCTATTACAAATTGGAACACAAGTTGTTCGATTTATTAAGCAATAATAATTCTAGACAATAATAGCAATGAAAAGATTTACAATTTTAGTGATGCTTATCGCAATGGTATCCATTACCTTCGCCCAAACACATATGTATGTTTGGAAAAACGGCGTAAAGACTAACTATGCCATTTCTGAAGTGGATAGTGTAACATTTGGAGAAGAAACATTCGATTCTTCTCAAGGAATAGGAGTTTTTTCCGTGAGTGAAGACAAAAAAATCACATTTTCAAAAGGAAATTTACAATACACTCAATCTACGGACACTTGGTCTTTTGCGAGTACTCAGTATGAATTGTTAGGCACTGATAATGTGACAGGTGGTAGCATTTCTTCTAGTTCAGGATTTGGTGATATCAAAGATGGTAATGCACTTGCAGATAAGATTGACCTGTTTGGTTGGAGCGGCAACTATGGCATTGCAAAATTTGGAGTGAGTACCTCCACCAATAACGGATCTTATTACGATGCTTTTGTGGATTGGGGAACAAACACAATAGATAACGATGCACCTAATACTTGGCGAACATTAACTATAAGAGAGTGGCATTATCTACTCGATGATAGGCATCCTGAGGATGATATATATGCCAAATTATATGGAATAGCTCAAGTTGCGGGAATAAATGGTTTGATATTGTTACCTGATAATTGGAATTGTCCAGAGGGTATAACATTCAATTCTGGTTTCGAATTGGATGATGATACAGAATATTATGCCGCTCATCAATGTTTTACTATTGAGCAATGGTCTAAAATGGAAAATGCAGGGGCCGTATTTTTGCCTGCGGCAGGTGTTCGTGAAGGGACAAAGGTATATGCCGTGCAAGCTGCTGGTGGTTATTGGCTTTCTAATGTTCATGAGGGTAATATGAATTATATTTATCACATTCGTATCTGTGCTAATTGTAGGGATAGTTGGTATGATTCTAGTCTCCGTTATTATGGGTACAGCGTCCGCCTCGTAAAAGATATAGTAACAGAATAACTTTAATATCATCATTAAACTATGGCAACAATACAGATCGTTAGCAATCTTAAATTGCATCCTCAAAAAGGTCTTTTGTCCAAAGATTGTACAGGCAAGTGGATTAATGTACACCACCAACAAGGAGACTTAGACGGTGCATGTGCAGTTTATTCCGTTATAATGAACCTGCTCATATTGGGTATGATTGAAAAAGAGGAAATATGTGTTTATAGTTCAATAGACAAAAGGACGCGAAAAGGTAAACTACTCTCATATCTTCTTGAAAAGCAAGGTCTTGTTCGTGATGGGTATTGTTTTAGAACTTTAGCGAAAGATATTCGTGATTACGCAAACTTTACTGCAAATCAGAAACTTGCTAAAAGTAGAGAAGACGCAATAAACATCATTCAAAAAAGTATTGAAAACGATTCTCCTATCATTATTTCAGTATTTGGCGAAGAGTGGGCACATGCGTTATTAGCAATCGGTATCGAATATAATGAGAATGATGTGCCAACAAAAATCTTATGTCTTGACCCTGGTGCTCCTTCTCCTATTTGTACATATTGGAACTGCATAATAGATGTTTCCACTAAGACATTATGGTACAAAACAGAGAAAAGCCAAACGAAAGCCGAGCTAGGAGATTTATTGGTCATTTCACAAGAATAGAGGTTTGCCGAAGTCCGACATGTGCCATTAATCTATATGCACTCTCATAAACAAAGGTATGCAAAGAGTATACAACAGACAGGTAATTTCTTCGGCACAATCGTCGGCACACGAAAACTTTTTTCAAAAAAAACACTCACGCGGGAGGCGTTGGTAATCAACGCTTTCCGCTTGCTTTAAGCTCCTTTTTATAGCAAAATTTACAAATCTTCGGCACAAAAATACCAAAATGCCGAAGATACGGCATTACTATATTATATATAGACATACTAAATCAGCGGCACAATTAGCGGCAAGTGCAAAAAATATTTTTATCAGTATTCATCGTTCTTCACGAGCCATTAAACACAAATCGGCGGCAGCAAAACTTACATTTTCCGCTACTTTTTGCAGCATTATTATACAGGCACATATAAAATGGGATTTATATACCAATTGACACTTATAGCCATTATCAATCTCTTTATTTTTGTTGTTGGTGCCAATGCGCCCAGCGCATTCCTCCATTCCAACAAAATATACCCTTGAATTGACGATAATTGACATCCCAGTTGACGCGAATTGTCTTTAATAGTTTTAGAGTCAACATATAATAGTTCTAAAAAACAACAAAATAATCTACATATTTCTTGTGTATTTGAAAAAATAACACTACCTTTGCACCCGCATTCAGTCAAGGGAAGCAGGTGAGATTCCTGCACAGACCCGCTGCTGTGATTTGCAATATCGTTTGTTTCGTATCTAAGTCACTGCCTATCAGGTGGGAAGGCTAAGCAAACGAGCAATAAGTCAGAAGACCTGCTGCATGCTAAGGGTATCCCCACTCGCCCACGAGGCTCGTCGGGGACCCCGAAGTTGAACGCTCTCGAGGAATAGAGCTTAGACATGACAAGCAGTTTTCCATATGGTCGTAGATACGCAAACGCGTATATGCTTGGTAAAAGTATCAAGCATCGGTTGCTACTATGCATGATAGTATCAGTTGTTTGGCTGCTGACTTCCTGCCGTGGTGATGAGATTGTCTTCCCTGCGGAGTATGAAGTTTTGCCGATGGAATCGAGAGAATTGAGCAGTTTTGCATCCAACGAACCCATTGGCATGTACCTGCTCAATGAAGGCAATATGGGTAGCAACAAAGCCACTATCGACTACCTCGACTTCAGCAAGGGCATTTATATCCGCAATATCTACGGCGAACGCAATCCGAATGTCATCAAAGAGTTGGGCGATGTAGGAAACGACATTCAAGTGTATGGCAATCGCCTCTATGCGGTCATCAACTGCTCGCACAAAGTCGAAGTAATGGACCTGCATACCTGCCGTCGCATAGGGCAGATAGACATCCCTAATTGCCGTTACATCCGTTTTCACGGGGATAAGGCGTATATCAGTTCGTATGTAGGTCCCGTGAGCATTGACCCCAATGCCCAACTGGGTGCTATCTTTGAAGTAGATACTGCCACACTCCGCATAACTCGCCAAGTAACAGTGGGTTACCAACCCGAAGAATTTGAGATTATTGGCAATCACCTCTATGTCGCCAACTCAGGTGGCTACCGCGCACCAGACTATGACTCCACTCTTTCGGTAGTGGACTTAACAGACTTTCGCCAAGTCAAAAAGATTCCTGTCTGTGTCAACCCTCACCGTGTACGCAAAGACCCATACAACCGTCTATGGATCACCTCTCGCGGCGATCACAAAGAGGTGTCACAGCAACTAGTATGCTTCCAGCCTTTACACCCTACACTTTACACTCTACACCATATTTCACCATCCGAAATGGTGCTCCTCGGCGATTCCATGTACTACTACGGCGCGTATTGGAATGATGAAACAATGTCCAACCAAATCACCTACGGTGTCCTCAATATCCAATCCCCAATCTCCAATAACCCACATCCAATATCCAATACCCAATCCCTCATCACCGATGGAACCGAGCAAAACATCAAGATTCCGTACGGCATTCAAGTCAACCCCTATAACGGCGATATATATATTACAGATGCAAAAAACTATGTTTCAAGCGGTCAGCTACATTGCTACTCGCGCGATGGCAAACGCAAATGGTCTGTGCGCACGGGTGATATCCCTGCTCATATGTGCTTTGTCTATCGTTAGTTGTGAGCAACCCGAAATACCTATGGTTGGACTTGGTATAGATGACACCTATGCCATCGAGCGCATGCGTACCCTTGTTCTCCATCCTGAGTATGAGGGCGATTCCTACGAGTGGCGTCTCATCTCCTCGCCTTTAGCCAGCGGGGTCCCCGAAAAATCTGCCGATTTTTGGGGTGCTCTATCGCCTGATACCCTCATCTCCTCTAATCGCGACCTCATCTTCTGTCCAAAGGACACTGGCACATACTTCTTTCGATTGAACATTATCGACCAACAAAACCCTGTTACTCACCAATTCAAGGTAATAGTTTGGGAAGAACAAGTTGCCTATTCCCCATATATTTCTAAAGTGCTGGAGTACCATCCTGCCCCTGGTCAGTTTATCAATACTATGCCACAGTATGAGGAGGGTGATACCTATGCCACCATGCTGCAAAAAGTCGAAGAATCCATTGTAGGCACCAACCGCACACTTATCTCGCTTGGCGCATGGGGTGGATATGTCACTTTCGCTTTCGACCATTCCGTAGTCAACTCTCCGAAGCTGGCTGACTTCCTCATCGAAGGCAACTCTTTCTACGCCTCTGCTACCAGCAAAGGTGGCAGCAGCGAACCAGGCATTGTAACGGTTAGCATCGACATCAATCAGAACGGTCTGCCTGACGACCCATTCTACCAACTCGCTGGTAGTGAGTACGCTAACCCCAACACTCTACACCATTATTCCCTCACCTACCATCGTTCCCCCGCCGATCACACACCACAACCCGATAAGCAAAACTCCCTGACCGACACTACCTATATCCATTGGACAGACAATCAAAACCAAACGGGTTATCTCCATAAAAACACCTTCCACACGCAGGAGTATTTCCCTCAGTGGCTTGCGGATTCCGCGCTCACTTTTACTGGCACTCGCCTGCCTGATAATGCCTATGACCCCAACGGGAAAGGCGCATACTGGATACAACAACCCTTTGAGTACGGCTATGCCGACTGCCATCCTAATGATAGCATCGCTCGCTGTTCGTTTGATATTGATTGGGCAGTTACGGACGAGGGCAAGCCAATCTATTTGCCCTGTGTGGACTTCGTGCGCGTTTATACGGGTGTCTTCCAACAATGTGGTTGGACAGGCGAAATCTCCACCGAAATATCTCATGCTCGTGACTTACATATAACAGAATAAATAAACAATTATATGAAACATCTTCGTCTTATTGCCTTATTCCTCGCCTATAGCCTATCGCCTATAGCCAATCATCTTTTTGCTGAGCAAATAACTATGGATCTTACTACAGCAACCGATTTCAACGGCAATCCTATCACCTACAGCCAATCGTATGGCGCAGGCTATTATGATCTTACACATGTATGGGAGCAAACCTACAACGATGCCGACTCTTGCCGCCAAATCCTCGTTAATGACGGAGTATTTCGCCTTTCTCACTTGCCCAGCGAGATGTCATACGGAGGGATGAGCTGGGAGGGATTTACCCTATCTACCGTAGCACAAGACACCGCCAATGTCTTTGGTTGCGTAGCTAAGGGAGGACTCACTGGTGTAGGTACACCCTATATCATAGGTTACTACTCCGAATGGGTAAGTTCTTCGTTAGGTTATTCCTCAAATATTGTCCAATTCAACGAAGAATACTACCCTGAATATGTATATATCTGCCAAAACAGCAACACCATGGAAGGCATTACAAATGGCGTCTTCAATGCTCGTCCGTTCACGGGAGAAGATACCCTCTCTCTCATCATTCAGGCATTAGACACAGCCATGCGCCCCACTGCCACCACCATCTACCACCTTGCGGTGAACGGAGAAAAAAACGACTGTTGGATACAAGTTCCGCTGACCTCATTAGGCAGAACGACCTGTCTAAGTTTCTCTATGACCACTACTGACATGGGAGATTGGGGAGCCAACACCCCACTATACTTTGCAATGGATGCACTGACAGTCAATACTGAGCCACTAACTGCTCTGCCCAATATAAATAACCCATTGTCAACAACCAGTCACCTGAAGATTATTCGCGATGGTCTTATGCTCCTTCTTCACAATGGCGAACTTTATACCATGGATGGTCGCAAAGTCCATTGAGCAAAATAATAAAATAGTACCCGCGGGTGCTATTTTATTTGTTTAATTCGAATAAAAGCAGTAATTTTGCAGCCGAATTCAAACAATTGGTCATATGAATTGGATAAATAGTCTGTTTTTTGGTACGGGAGTTCCCCATTCCATATTTGTGCTTACTTTGGCTATCGCCTGCGGTATTTTTCTCAGTCATCGTTTGAAAATCAAAGGCATTACATTGGGTATCACATGGATACTCTTTTGTGCTATTGCCTTCTCGCATTTCGGCATGCACCTTGACCCTATGGTAGAAACTTTTGCCAAAGACTTTGGACTTATTCTATTTGTCTATTCCATTGGTTTGCAAGTAGGTCCGAGTTTCTTCTCTTCGTTTGGCAAGGGAGGTATAAAACTCAACTTATTGGCCATGAGCGTTGTGCTATTGGGCTGTGCGACTGCCTATCTTATTCACCTTTTCTCGGGTGTAGATATCGCGACCATGACAGGTGTTTTGTTTGGTGCTGTGACCAACACTCCTGGTTTGGGTGCTGCGCAACAAGCGTTCTCGGACATCACTGGGCTTACTAACCCTAACATAGCCAGCGGTTACGCCATGGCATACCCCTTGGGTGTGGTAGGTATCATTATGGTGATACTCGCTATGCGTTGGATCTTCCGCATAAAAATTGAGCAAGAAGAAGCACGCGTAAAATCCGAAAGTGAAGTGCAGAAAGAGATTGAATATATTGATATTCTTCTGGCAAATCCACAAGTAGAAGGTACACATATTCGCGATTTGAGCCAATTGTGCCATATGAATTTGATTGTATCGCGTTTGGTTCGTCCGAATGGCGAAGATGAGTTACCCGATGTGGACACCGTGTTGCATGTGGGCGACCGTATTCGTGTGGTGGTAGATAAAGAGAATGAGAAAAGTGTCCTCTTGTTAGGTATGGAAACTTCTCTCCCCACCGACCACAAAGCGCAAGCACACTTGGTTTCTCGCCATGTGGTAGTAACCAAACCCGAACTCAATGGCAAACGCATTGGAGATTTGAATGTACGCGCGACCTACCATGTCTCTATCACGCGTATTCGCCGTGCAGGTATTGAGCTCTTGGCAACACGCGACTTACACTTGCAACTGGGCGACCGTATCACCGTAGTAGGTGAAGAACGCGCTGTAGAAAAAATAGAAAAACTCTTCGGCAACTCCACCAAACGACTTGATATACCCAACTTGGCATCCATTTTCTTAGGCATTGCCATTGGTGTGGCATTGGGTATGCTACCTATTATGTTGCCTGGATTGTCACAACCGTTCAAATTGGGTATTGCGGGCGGATCGTTGATTGTAGCTATTTTGTTAGGTTGCTTTGGTCCAAAGTTGCATATTGTCACCTACACGACAAGTAGTGCTAATCTAATGATTCGCGAAATAGGTATTGCCATGTTCTTAGCGGCAGTGGGCTTTGGCGCAGGCAAGACCTTTATTCCAACCCTCTTGGATGGTGGTTATGTGTGGATTGGCTATGGCGTGATTATCACCTTATTGCCACTGCTGATTGTAGGCATTATAGGTCGTGTATGGCTCAAACTGGACTATTTCACCTTAATGGGACTGATAGCAGGTAGTACCACCGACCCACCTGCTTTGGCATACGCTACCACATTGTCTTCTGCCAATGATCGTGCAGCAGTGGCGTACTCTACCGTGTATCCACTGACCATGTTCCTGCGCGTACTGACAGGACAAATGATGATACTATTCTTCTTATAACAATCATTTGCTCATTCGCTCAGTGGCGCCATACATATGTGCGCCACTGTTTTGTTATACTCCAAACGATTTGGCACTGATTTTGCTGACTATTTATAAAGAAAAAGGTCAAAAAAGGGAGATTTATAATACAATTATTTGTATTATGTTGTATATGTGAAGATTTTTTTGTAACTTTGCCGCGAAATTGGGGTAAAAGGACATATACGCTCCAAAAAAAACGATAGCATATAGAAGCTGTATATCACCAAAGAAACAACAACATTAACAACACAACCGATTACTAATGAACGGAATAGAAAAAATAGGAGAGTATTTCATCCTCATGGGACGCGTCTTTCGTATGCCCGACCGCTGGCGTATGTTTTGGCGACAAATGAGTAAAGAAATGGAAAAGCAGGGGTTGGAGTCCATACTCATCACTCTGATTGTGAGTGTGTTTATGGGTGCGATTATGACCCTGCAGACAAAATTAAACACCGAAAATCCTTTGTTACCCGCCTACTCTACTGGTTTGGTAACACGCGATTGTATCTTGCTGGAGTTCTCCAGCACCATCCTCTGCTTGCTATTAGCAGGAAAGGTGGGCAGTAACATCGCATCCGAAATTGGCACCATGCGTATCACAGAGCAAATTGACGCTATGGAAATCATGGGAGTAAATTCAGCCAACTATTTGATACTGCCAAAAATAGTAGCATTTATGGTTATGATGCCTCTATTGGTAACCCTGTCCATGTTCATGGGATTGCTGGGCGGTTATGGCATTAGCGCGATTACCAATGTATTACCCATATCAGAGTATCTGCTGGGCATTCAGTATGCGTTTATACCATTCTATGTGTGGTACTCATTCATTAAGACCATTATATTCGCCTTCGTGATAGCCAGCATGTCCTCCTACTACGGTTACTATGCAAGAGGCGGCGCATTGGAAGTAGGTAAAGCCAGTACGAAAGCCGTGGTTAACAGCAGCATCGTAATTTTGCTACTGGATGTCGTACTGACCAACCTGATGCTTAACTAACATTCTTAATTCGCAATTCTAAATCGTCATGATTCAAGTAAAAGATATAGTCAAGAGTTTTGAAGGGAATGTGGTGCTTAACCATGTTTCTGCTGACTTTGAAGACGGAAAAGTAAATATGATTATTGGTCAGTCGGGAAGCGGAAAGACTGTGCTGATGAAATCAATGATCGGGTTACACCAGATTGATGCAGGAAAAATCATCTTTGACACAAGAAATGGTCAAGAGAATTTGGCTGAAATGCAAGAGAAAGAGGTGCGAATGTTGCACCGTGAGGTGGGAATGTTGTTTCAAGGTTCTGCATTGTTTGATAGCATGACCGTGCAAGAAAATGTGATGTACCCATTAGAAATGTTCTCAGACATGTCGCATGATGAGATGATTGCACGAGTACGCTTTTGTTTGGAGCGCGTGAATATGCCCGAAAGAGCATTTGAATTGATGCCCAGCGAGATAAGTGGCGGTATGCAAAAGCGCGTAGCGATTGCCCGAGCGATTGCCCTCAACCCCCGCTACCTCTTCTGCGATGAACCCAACTCTGGACTTGACCCAAAAACAAGCCTCGTCATTGACCAACTAATTCAAGACATCACACAAGAGTACGGCATCTGCACTATCGTCAATAGCCACGATATGAACTCCATCATGGAGATTGGCGACAACATCGTATTCCTCCGTAATGGCGTGAAAGAATGGCAGGGGAGCAGACATGATATCTTCCACGCGGAGAATGAAGCACTTAATGACTTCGTTTTCGCAAGTGATTTATTTAAGAAAATCAAAGCCGCCAATGTATAAACGATTGCTCTATATACTATTATTGCTTGCTGCAACAACTATTGCTGCTCAAAAAAAGCCTGCACGCGTACCCGCTTATCATGGTTTGATTGAGCGTATCCAACCCAATGGCGATACGGTGTATGTTCGATTACACGGAGACGAACGCCGACATTGGATGACATTGGCAGATGGCAAAACACTGGTAAAAGAAAACAAAAAAGGATATATATGCTACGCCAAAAAGAAAAAAAGCGGAATAATCGTAGCTACTTGTAAGAAAGTGAAAGGAAAAAACAAAAAAGAGAAAAATATTTAACGAAATGAAAAAAATAGGATTTATCGTATTATTAACTGCAATGGTATGCTCTGCATGGGCGATACCTGCACGCAGAGGTGGTGTAGTAAAGACACAACCAGATGGGAGTCAAATCACCATATATCAAAATGGTGATGAACATTTTCATTGGCAGACCAACGAAAAGGGCGAGTGGTTAACAATAGATGCTGATGGTTTCTTCCGCGTAACCGAAGCGTTAAGCGCAAAAGAGATTCAAGCAAGACGAATGGCTTCTTCTAAGCGCGTGGAATACAGAGCTACACCACTAAACATTGCCCCACGCGGATTGGTGATATTAGTTAACTTTACAGATATAGCTTTCGAAACCAGCAAAGCCGAACTTGACAGCATGCTGATAGGCAAGAACTACACACGCGACTACTCCTATACATATAGAGGGAAGACATACAGAGTGACTTCGAACGGTTCAGCGCGTCAGTATTTTGAGGACGCATCCTTTGGTCAATACAATCCACAGTTGGATGTAGTGGGCCCAGTGACTGTGAGCAAGGCATCCACCTATTATGGAGGAAACAACTCCGCGGGCAACGATAAATACCCAGAAGTTATGATTAAAGAGGCATGCGAATTGGTGAACGACAGCGTAGATTATAGTCTATACGACAACGACAATGATGGTTATGTGGACTTCGTATATGTGATTTATGCTGGTTATGGCGAGGCTGATGGCGGTGGAGATGATACCATTTGGCCACATGCATGGTACCTCTATTCGGCTGCTGGAAGAAAATGCGAAGTAGATGGCAAGAAAATCGACTTGTATGCTTGTGGCAACGAATTGGATTACTATACGAAGCACCATACAGGCATCGGCACCTTCTGCCATGAGTTTAGTCATGTCTTAGGCTTACCCGACTTATATACAACTGAAGGAGAAACACACAAGACACTCGGAGAATGGTCTATTTTGGATTATGGACCTTATAATAACGATGGCAACACGCCTCCTACTTATTCTGCATACGAGCGATTCTTCATGGGTTGGCTGACACCAGAACTGATCGTTGACTCTGCGAACATTGTCTTGAAGGAACTAAATAATAGTCAACATGCACTGCTGATTAGCGAAACCGACCAACACAACTTAATAGGCAATGACCCTAACCCCGCAAATTTCTATCTGTTAGAAAACCGTCAAAAGGAAGGCTGGGATGAATATTTACCAGGGCACGGATTGATGATAACACATGTGCAATATAATGACAACTCTTGGCTCCAAAACACGGTAAACAATTCATCCAATCGCATGGGAGTGGATTTGATAGAAGCTGACGGGAAAGAACCTGATTATGACAGCAATGGATATAGTGGCAAGCCTGGTGACTTATTTCCAGCAGGTGCAAAACAATACATGGAGATTGACAACCACGAAATAGAAGAGATTAAGGAAGATAATGGAATTATCACCTTCAAATACAAAGGCGGCGTGATTGATACTGCCATCGAAGATATTGCTTCAAACGAGGAGATAATTGCCATATACAATGTATTGGGACAAAAGTTACCTACCCACCGTATAGAAGACTTGACACATGGCACTTACATTGTAAAGACTGCTACGGGAACCAAGAAAATCGCGCTCTAACATGAAAATCATTTCCTATAACCTCAATGGTATCCGCAGCGCCATCAGCAAGGGCTTGTTTGATTGGCTGGCAGTGGAGCAACCCGATGTATTTTGCATACAAGAAAGCAAAGCACAGCCCGACCAAATAGATGTGATGACCATGCAAGAGTTAGGTTATCAGAGCTATATCCACTCAGCTGAGAAGAAGGGTTACTCGGGCGTAGCCATTTTCACGCGTATTCAGCCCGACCGCGTGGTGGTGGGTATGGGTAATCCGAAATACGACTGCCAAGGTCGCGTCATTCGTGCCGACTATGGCGATGTGACGGTTATTTGCGTGTATATCCCATCGGGTGAAGCCGAAGGACCTAAATACGAATACAAGATGGACTTCTTGGCGGACTTCATCGTGTGGATTAACGAACTGCGCAAAGAGCGTCCCAATATTGTCGTTTGCGGAGACTACAATATTGCGCACAAGCCCATTGACATCAATCACCCCGAACGACAAGTGGGCGTGAGCGGCTTCCTTCCCGAAGAGCGTGCATGGTTGGATCAATGGGAAGCATGTGGCATGCTGGACACCTTCCGCATGTTCGACCAGAGTGGCGAGAAATACAGTTGGTGGAGTTTCCGCGCGGCATCCAGAGCAAGAAATGTAGGTTGGCGTATTGACTACCATTGGGTGAGCGAACCAATGCGCGAGCGCATCAAGGAGGCTAAGATTCTCGCCGAAGTAGTACATTCCGACCATTGCCCTGTGGCTATAACAATAGAGTAAATTTCAGCAGAGGATAAGCCGAAGATAAGCCGAAGATAGAATATGGATAAACTGAGAACAGAACATTTGTACAAGAAGTACGGCAAGCGCACCGTAGTGAACGATGTGAGCATCTACCTTGAGCAAGGTGAGATTGTGGGTTTGCTGGGTCCAAACGGTGCGGGCAAAACCACCACATTCTACATGACAACAGGTTTGGTCTTGCCCAATAGTGGAAAAATATTCCTCAACGACTTGGATATTTCCAATATGCCTATGTACCGCCGTGCAAAATTGGGCATTGGCTACTTACCTCAGGAGGCAAGCGTTTTCCGCAAGATGACGGTAGAGGATAATATCCGTTCGGTGTTGGAGATGACCGATTTCAGCAAAGAGTATCAGCAGGAGAAACTGGAGCAACTCATCAAGGAGTTCAACCTCGGTCATGTCCGCCAGAATATCGGCGACCGTCTTTCGGGAGGTGAACGCCGCCGTACTGAGATTGCGCGCTGCTTGGCGATTGAGCCCAAGTTTGTGATGCTTGATGAGCCATTTGCGGGTGTGGACCCTATTGCTGTGCAAGAGATTCAGGATGTGGTTTGGCGATTGAAAGATAAGAATATCGGTATCCTCATCACAGACCACAATGTGGACGAGACGCTGATGATCACCGACCGCGCGTACCTCTTGTTCGAAGGCAAAATCCTCTTCCACGGCACCCCCGAAGAACTCGCTGCCAACCCAGTAGTGAGAAAGAACTACCTCGGTCGCGATTTTGAGCTAAAGAAGAAAACAAGAGTAGAAGAATGAAGTTGATACGCTACATATATTTTCTTCTCTTACACATACTATGTGTTAGTTGCCACTATACTCCTACTTTACATGTGCCAGTACACCCTTGTAGTCCCTTGCCTAATAGCGGACTTGCATGTGCTACAGCATGCGAGTTTAATGGGAAAGGATATGTTTTTGGAGGTAGGACACAAAATGGAAACTACACAAATAATTTATGGGAGTATAATCCACAAACAGATGATTGGACACAGATCAGCACATTCCCAGGCAAAGCACGTGTAAATGCCATAATGGTATCTGATGGTGAGTCAATATATGTCGGATTAGGGTTTTCAAAAGGAAGGGTATATGTAGATAGTTGTTATTTACAAGACTTTTGGCGCTTCACACCCGAAGATGGCCAATGGGAAAAGTTGGCTCCCTACCCCTCTACAAACACGATACGAGGAGTTCCATATGTATTAAATCAACATATATACATCGCTTGCGGTACTGGCTGGTCACATACTAATGAATTGACATGTTATGATATCAGAACCAACCAATGGAGTATTATCAATCCTCACGAATCTCGTATTGATGCCCGCTTTGGAGGTGCAGGTGGTGTTTGTAAGGGGCGTTGCTTCTTCGGGACTGGTTTAAATAGAAAGAATACTTGTCAATGGTACGAAATAGATTTGCCAAATGATGAATGGTTCGTACGATCATCTATTCCTTGTAAGGGACGCACATTATGCGCTTATTGCGCAACAGATGAATACATTTATCTCTTTGGAGGGCGTTATTTTGCTGGAGAACATACTGGTGGCGAAGTATTTGGCGATTATATGCGTTATCATATACTAAACGATTGCTGGGAATTTTGCGGTGCTATGCCAAGCGGACGAGCAGAGAATATGATTGCTTTTACCATAAATGGAAAAGTATATTATGGCTTGGGGGAAAATGAAAATGGGCAATTAATAAACAAACTTTATCGCATTGAAGAATAAGATACTTGTCATATTACTACTATGTTGTACCATGTATGTACACGCTTGGGATTGGTGGCCAGTGCCAATGGCTCAGATAGACACATGCCATGACACATTGATGTATGTCGGCGGTATGCAGGTATTATCTTCTAATAACACATACGCACCAACATGGCTATACGCCAATAGAAATGGAGAAATTGCTCTGCTACCACATAGCGGCAACCTCCGAGCGGGTATTGTAAAACCAGCCACACGCCCTAATCGATGGTTTGACTATGATTTCGGCGTAGTACTATCTGGGCGAATAGCTGGTACACACATCTCTACAAATCCATACCAAATAGAAGGAACTGGTTTCTTCAGTTTGCTGTACGCGCACGCACGGTTGTACATTGTAGATATTACTGTAGGTATCAAGCCTCTTTATTTTGGAGGAGGTGACGAAGAACTGACATGCGGTAGTTTATTACTATCCAATAACGCTCATCCTTTCCCACGCATAAGTGTTGGCATTGATCAGTGGACTCCAATCCCTGGATTATTTGGATATATGGAATTAAGAGGAGGATTGACACACGGATGGTTAAATGACAATAATGGAAAAGTTAGCCATGCAAAACTGCACCACAAATATATCGGAATGCGTGCTGGCGGAAAACTTCCTATAAATCTCAGTTATGAATTTCACCATGCCGCTATGTGGGGAGGTTACAGATCTGATGGACTTGATTTCGGCAATGACTTTGATAGCTTTCGCAATATTTTTTGGGGAAGAGGAGGAGGAGCTACACTTAGCGATCAACTGAATAAACAGGGCAACCATATGCTAAGTCAGTTACTATGTCTTACCGCTAAGGGGAAGGACTGGCATGTGGATTTATATTGGCAGGATTTCCAAGAAGATGGCGGTATTAATTTTATAGGTTGTCGTGCTAATTCTATGGATGGGAGGTGGGGTATAAGTGCCGTCCAAAACTATTGGCCATTTATCAGCGGGCTGACATTTGAGATTATCCAAACTACGGATCAAAGTGGGCCTTGGCACGATCGTGATGGAATGGTATTTGGTGGAAATGACTCCTATTATAGTAACAGTTCATATCCACAAGGTTGGACATATTTCGGACAATCAATCTGCTCAACACTACTATCGCCAACTAACAGTCGTATATGGGCATATCACACGGGAATAAAAGGCGATATATATGATTTTAAGTATAGAGTTCTATGCACCCACGCACGCAACTATGGTACTTATAACACACCTGAAGAAAGTCAAAACACAGCCTTCTTATTGGAGGTAAAAAAGATTGTACCACAAGCATGGGGATTAGAGTTTGGCATAAGTCTTGCCTATGATTTTGGCACACAACATGGAAATACTTTTGGAACCATGATTACTATAAGCAAACAAGGAATAATAAAACAATGGTGAATATGAATTTTGTAGAAACAAGCAATTGCATTTTTGCACAAGTTGTAAAAGATTACCATCGTACCAACGATGTAGACTACCCAATTAACAATCCTTACGAACAAGGTACCATTGAGCATGATTTGTACCTTAAGAATTGGATTGATGTCGTACAATGGCATTTGGAGGATATTATTCGTGACCCACAAATTAATCCCGTGGATGCATTGGCTTTAAAACGCAGAATAGATAAGAGTAATCAAGATCGCACCGACTTGGTGGAGCGTATTGATACCTATTTTTGGAATATGTTCCACCATGTTCCTGCACAAGCCAATGCAAAAATCAACACGGAGAGTCCAGCCTGGGCGGTGGATAGATTAAGCATCCTCCACATCAAAATTTACCACATGCAAGAACAAGTAGATCGCACAGATGTTAGTGCAGAGCAACATGAAAAATGCGCACAAAAATTAGCCGTTCTTCTTGAACAATTGGACGACATGACCTCTTCTATTACTCAATTGCTGGAAGATTATGCTTCAGGTGAACGAGTAATGAAGGTATATCGCCAAATGAAGATGTACAACGACCCAACACTAAATCCTGTTCTATACGGACAAAAGTAATAGCGTGAAACGCCTACTCATCATACGATTCTCCGCATTGGGTGATGTAGCAATGCTCGTGCCTATTGTTAAGCAACTGGCCCTTGCTTATCCGAATTGGCATATTACTATGCTCTCGCGTCAACAAACGGCACCCTTATTCAAAGATATGCCTAATAATGTGCACTTTGTTGGAGCAGATTTGAAAGGTAAGCATAAAGGTATAAAAGGGTTAAATCTGCTTTTACACGACATTCATTACCAGCAATTCGATGCTATAGCCGACATGCACAATGTGTTACGGAGCAAGTGGTTATGTTGGCGAATGCGGCTGATTGGGAAACGCGTGGCAACTCTATGTAAGGGGCGTTGGCAAAAATGGCTTCTAACACATACTGCTTCTAACAAACCCTTACTTCCTACCACACAACGCTATATGCGTGTATTACAACAGTTAGGGTTTTCGTTCTCGCTTTCTTGTCCCTCTCTTTCACAACCATCACGCAGAGGATATGGAATAGCACCTTTTGCTGCACATCAAGGGAAAATCTATCCGCTTGACAAAATGGAAGTAGTGGTAAGAGAATTAGCTAAGAGTGGAGAACCTATTTACTTGTTTGGTGCAGGGAAAAAGGAAAAAGAGATTTTAGACGCTTGGAGCGATAAATACGAAAATGTGTATTCCTTGGTCGGCAAATACGCTATGGATGAAGAGATAGCTTTTATGCGTACGCTTCGTTTGATGTTAACCATGGATTCTGCAAATATGCACCTGGCTTCCATTGCAGGTACACGCGTTTTGTCCATATGGGGAGCCACACATCCGAATGCTGGCTTTTTAGGATATGGACAAAGGGTACGCGATTGTATTCAGCAGAATGACCAACCTTGTCGCCCATGTTCTATATATGGAAACCGTAAATGTAAATGGGGAGACTATAGATGCTTAGATATAGCTCCACATGAAATAGTTGAAAAATTAATCACTATATATGGAGATACACATTAATCCTCAATATGATTTTTTACGTCCTTGGATTATTACCATTCCGCAAATATTCTCTTCGCAGGGAACTATAATTTATCAAGGCAGGAATCAGATTCGTACATTTATCCTACCTAACGGTATGTATATCAATGTCAAACAATATCGTCAACCTGCATTATACAACCGTCTTGCATATTCCTATATACGTGATCCCAAAGCAGTAAGGGCATACAACAATGCATTATACTTACAAGGAGTACAAATTCCTACTCCTACACCTATCGCTTATATTTTATGCAATAAGTATTTATTAAAAGAAAGCTATTTAATAACGATTCAGTCCCCTTTGACCCGCAACTTTTATGAATTCCGTTATAATTCTATAGATGACAACAAAGATGTAATCACCGAATTTGCAAAACTAACAGCAGATATTCATAAAAAAAACATTCTTCACAAAGACTACTCTCCTGGTAATATTCTTTTTGACAGAGATTCAACAGGGAAAATTCATTTTTCGATACTTGACATTAATCGAATGCAATTGAATAAAGAGATTAGCCTACGTCGTGCATGTAAAAATTTTTGCCGCTTGTGGGGAAATGAAGATTTTTTTATATACTTAGCTCAAGAATATGCAAAAGCAAGAGGATGGGATGAAAAAAAAGTAAAATATTGGACTATATTCTATTGGAAACGCTTTTGGAAGAATAGAAAGTAATAGATACATGACAATTGCTTATTTTATAGCATCACCCACCTGGGGCGGCGGTGAGCAGTATATATACGATTTAGCCCGCCATATGAAGGAAAGATATGAAGTCTATCCATTCTTCTTGTTCCCAAATCATAGCGATGCAAAAATGATTGCGCGGTTCGCAGAAATTGGTCCTTGCCATATCTTCACATATGCCAATAAACTATGGCGCTTTCTACCATTTTCAGGAAGAAAATTAGCAAGAATTCTTGATCAATATTCTACGGATATAGTACATATCAATAGCCGTCAAACTTATTTTGTTGCAGCTTTTGCAAAATATTTTGTTCAACACCCCTTTCGATTAATCGCTACTCAGCATTTAGTTCGACAAGCAAAAACAGGGATATTTTGGGAATGGGCATATCGTCAAATAGACATCTTATCTTGTGTGAGCGATTGTGTTTGTAGCACATATCTTAAGGCATTAGGAAACCGCGCTTCTTTCTCTCGTGTACAAATAGTGCATAATAGTGCTCCCATATATAAAGAAGATATCCGTTGTCCTAAGCCGACACCATGTACGCACATTTTATATCATGGTCGCATATGCCGAGAAAAGGGAATTGTACCACTTTTTAAAGCATTATCACTAATTGCAGATTTACCATTCCGCATAACATTTGCTGGAAACATTGATAAACGCGACAAACAATTGTGGAAACAATTATTAGCCTCGTCCTCCATAAAAGATAACATTGAATATATCGGATTTTGTACAGATATGAGCGATTTACTTAACACATGCCATATCGGTATTTCGCCATCCATTGTACGAGAAGCGGGACCATTATCTATCATTGAACATATGGCATATGGATTAGCTGTTGTTACATCCAACAATGGCGCCCAACCAGAAATTATTCAGAACGAAGTAAACGGAATACTTTGCCCGAGCAATGATCCACAGGCAATAGCTACAGCATTGAGACGATTACTGACCGACTTCGAACTAACTAATCGTATAGGAAAACAAGCGCAAAAGGATTTTTTTGCGCAGCACTCATACGACACATTTATTAAAGACATGTACCAATTATATACTCAATAAGAAATGAACAACTTTTTAGGAAGATACAAAAAAATAATAGAGCAGATCAATATAGCATCCTTTTTCCTACTATTGCTCTCACTTGCCTTACCATGGTGTTTTACCCAACCGTTATTCGCCATTTGGTTAATAACATGGTTTCTGGAATGTAGATGGCTTAAAAAAAAGAATATACATTTTGGTAAACATACTATTCCTATATTGCTATTGTGCGGGTTTGTCGCATGGGAAGCTCTGAGTTTGTTGTGGACTATAGATCGCGAACAAGGAATACTTGAATTACAAAAGCATTTACCAATATATGCCGTGCTTTTGGTAGCTCTATTTGGAATAAACAAATACTATCAATCACATCAGACAAAGGTGGCTCTTATATTGGGATGCTTATTAGCTATATTTGGTTATTGTATGATTATTTATTGGTACAGAGTACAGAACACTCTACCTATTTCTCTTAACCAATTTAATTTTTGGTCGATGTTTGGAAATGGACCAATCGGCGAAATAAAACACCGCAGCCATTTATGTATCATATTGCTTATCGCATTCCTTTTTTCTTTTGATGTTTATCAGTATTACAGCAAACAGTATTCCACGAAGCTAATAGGCAGTGTAATAAGTGTCATTGACATTATTTTTATAACTACTATTATACTAACAGGGTCTCGAACTGCAATGCTATTATTACCTATATTACTCATCATTCTATTCCTCAAGTTCTATCAAGGTCGTTGGAAAAAAATTATTACATGTAGTATTGTTGTAGGAATTATAACACTCTTTTGCTTGGGAACTAATTACAACGATCGATTAAGTTCCGTTAAAAACGATTTATTACATCTACATCAAAATGGTTTAGAATCAATTTCATCGACTCAGGAGCCTCGTTTACAGATATATAGTTGCGCCTTACGTCATTGGAATGAGTTTGGTTTCTGGGGGGTTGGATACGGTGGATCTGAAAAAGAAATGATGAATTTATTCGCGAAAGACGGTCTTACCAACTGCTTAGCAAAACAATATGGCATTCACAACAGATACCTAAAAGTATGGATGGAAATGGGACCAATAGCATTACTATTTATGCTTTTCATCCTAATTGGATCAGCCTTCTTCCATACAGGTCAAGTGCGAAAAAATGTAGCCTATATCTGTATCGTGTTTGGTTGGAGTATGCTCACAGAAAATGTACTAACCATGATAGGAGCCTTGTATATTTTCTTCACCCTTATCACACTTGTTCAGATAGAACAACACGAACAAGATTTGCAGCGACTTGATCATCCCTAAAGTGTGTAGCTTGCTCTAATCCTTGAGAAATCATTTTTTCTCTCTCTGTTGCGTCGTCCAAAATATGACGCAATTGTATACCAATATCTTCTGGAACAAGAGGATTAGCATAACGGGCAGCATCCCCACCTGTTTCTGCAAAACAACTGCCTGTCGAAGTGAGCACTGGTGTTCCAACACACATCGACTCAAGAATAGGGATACCAAAACCCTCAAAGATAGAAGGATAACAAAATACTGTAGCCCCTTTATAAACAGCAGGCAAATCGGCTAAAGGTATCCCATGTATAAACCTCAAATCAACCCCGTTTTCTTTCGCTAAAGTTGCCATTTGGGTGGCATAGGCGCTCTTACCTCCTACAGCAATTAGCGGAATATCAATATGCTCAATCGCCATTGCCTTAATCAAATTTTGTAGGTTCTTACGTGGTTCAATCGCACCTACAGTAAGAATATATTGCTCTGGTAGGTTATAACGCAAACGGACAGAATTTATTTGACTATCAAGTATAGGCTCACGGTAGCAATTATTACACCCCTGATATACCACGCGTATTTTCGATTCATCAGCGTGGAAGAACTTAATGATGTCTCGCTTTGTTTGTTCTGAAATAGCAATAATCACATCTGCACAATCGCATGCGTATTGTACTTTGCGAGCAAAGAGTGCTCTATAACTAACACTATATAATTCTGGATAACGAATAAAAATTGCATCATGAATGGTGACAATCTTTCGTATTGGTAATCGATGGATTCCGAATGGCAATTCGCCAGAAAGTCCCCAATAGACATCCATATCTCGCAGTTCTTTCACACAACCGCAACTACGCCATATAGAGGGGAAGAAAGACCACAATGATTGCGGAGAAATGGTTTTCGTATTCGGGAAAACATACTTGTTTGTCGGTTTTGCCAAAAGAAAATATTCATTATCTGGTGCATAAGATGTCAACAACCGAATAACATCTCGGCTATAATTTCCCAATCCACGAGTATTATGGTATGCTCGTTTGGCGTCAAAAGCTATTCGCATGGTTCTGTCCATTTATTATCAATTGCCATTAGATTAACACGTTGCATATTCATTCCGAATGTCCTCATTTCAGTGGCGCGATCAGGTTCATCTGCAAGAATATTTTCTCCTGACCCCATACGATAAAGGACTTCACGCTGAGTTTGAATGCCATAACACCAAAAATACACACCATCGGACACCCCTAAATAGTCATCGCTAACAAAGAATGCATAAGGACGATGATTATGAAGAATGTCTATACCTAAGCTATTATTATTGTAATCTATGCCCAACATACTAAGCACTGTAGGCCATATATCTATCTGCGATGTTGGTTGTTCCACTATCGAAGGAGTTATTCCTGCGCCAAAGATATATACGGGTATTTTATGATATGGTAGTACCATTTCATATGGGCAAGGTAAATTCGCTCCATGATCAGCCACTAATATAAACAAGGTGTTCTCACCCCATTGAGTTTGTTGAGCAGATTCAACAAAATGTTTGATTGCATCGTCAGCATAAGCTATTATCTGTTCTTGAGGATTAGCTGCGCGACCAACATAAGCATCTGGAACGACAAATGGACCATGATTACTGACGGTAAGAAAAGAAGCAAAGAAAGGTTTGTTTTCTTGAGCGCGGCTCTCTAACTGCTGCAAACCAAAATCGAACATATAACCATCATTTACGCCAAAATTATTCACCGCAGCTTGAGGATCATAGTCATATATAGAATATATTTGATCGATATGATTATCACGCCAGAAAGAGTTCATATTATCATACTGTGGGTTGCCTGTAACGAAACAAATTGTTTCATATCCATTTTGCTTCAGATGGTATGGCAAACCAGTATAAATATCTGCGTTGACATCCATAATAGGTTTAGAGAAATTAGGGACAAAACCGTAATGAACTCCCACTATACCATTATTAGTATGAATACCTGTGGAATAACAGTTTTCCCAGTAAATACTCGTATTGCGCAAATCACGCAAATAAGGTGTAAGCCATTGTCCATTTTCTTGACGCTCCAAATTCTCTGCGGCCATTGATTCCATAAAAATCAGAACAACATTAGGTTTCCCCTCTATCATTCGTTTCGCTTCATACGGACGTACTATTGGTCGAAGCGTATCGATTGGATAAATTGAAAGAACATTTTGTACATAGTCCAAGGCTTCGTGTTCGTCAATAGCCGCTATCTCCTTGGGTATTGGGGTGGTACCATGTTCTGCACTCTTAATAAAATTAAATACAGGATTGACTCCTATTTTATTATAAAATGGTTTGCTACAAAAATAAGCAAAACTAACACGAAGTGGATAGCGTTGTAAACTACCACGAATACCTACAAAAATCAATCCCCAAAAGAGAACAAGTACTACGACAGAAGTTATATGCTGATTAACCCTCATCGTTACTACAGGGTAGTTTCTTCTCACAAAAGATTTTGTCCAAGCCACAAGTGCAAACAGGAAAAGGGCTATCACTATGCATGCCAACAGTATAAACCACCAATTCGTCGTATCACCGAAAATCATCCCCAGCGTATCACCAACGAATCCAAACCATGCAGTAGCACCTATATTGATATGGTTCTCAAAGAAATGATAATATCGTGCATTCGCTATATGAACGCATAGTAGCAATGAATATATAATTCCATAATACCAAACTACACTACTTGTTGCATATTGTAACCATTTTTGGTAATTAGGATTATGTGAAGTACTCAACCCCCATATTGGTAGTAGTAAAGCAGGAAGTGCAGAAACATAACAAGCTATGAGATTATCAAATTTTATCCCTATACATAGAGATGTCAATAATAATTGCCAATCTACACCTTCAGCAGGAATATTGGTTATAAATAATATTAACCGACATAATGTTAATGATAGTAAACAAAGTAAATGTACTACTACCAAATACTTTAATATATGAAGATATGAAGGAATTGATTTCATTGTCACAAGTAATATTTATTACATTTCTCTTTTTAACCCAACACGCAATGTCAATAGTATTCCACGAGGAATGCACAATGTCATTGCACGACGTTTGTCAGGTAAATACTGATCAAAACTATATTCCACTAACTCTGTTCCAAAATCATATAGGTTATATCCTGTCAATTGCACCTCAAAAGGAATGGCGCCTTGCGCCCTTAATTGTTGATTGCGCATATTGATATTCCCGCGATAGCGCAAACGCAAATCCAAATTAAAGAAAGCATCCTTACGCTTACCGAAATGACCATCTGACACATTAATACCCTTTGTGTCTGCTGGATAAATCACAATATCTTTATCCCCTACCTCATTCATCACCTCTTTGGTCATATAATTGGCTATCGGCGTTCCATCCTTGAAATGAAAATTCATAGATAATCCCCAATTCTCGGTAATATTCACTCCTAACTGCATACGACAAATATATGCTCTGTCTTGATCTAAGCGCCCCAGTGCCTGTACTGGAGAATTAGAATTATCTGCATTAGTATATGTAATAGGATTGACCATCGAATAACTCAACGCATCTACATTATTTGCTAATGGTCCGTTGCCTATCAACGATGTACCCGACATTTGGTAACTTTGCCATGAAAGCGAGAAGAACACCTTACATCCTGTATAGGTGTATCGAATGGTATTCGACATATAGAATGGCGTATTATATAACACTCCTGCAGCCTCCATCTTGGGACGAGTTGTCAACACATATCCATCCTCAGTTCTATTGATTGTCTGGCAGTTATAATACTTACGAGCAGTTGATAATACCGCTATCTCATGTCTATCTGCCAATGTGAATCGAATAGGTATATCCAATACCACATATTGTGGTTGTTGTAAACCTTTGTCCACTTGTATATATTCTCCACCCCATTTATCTGCTATACGCTGAGAACCAACATAATACGAAGAAGTATTCATATAATCCGAACTCAACAACTGCACCATATTCCATCCATATCGGCTCCGATAATTACCCAGCATAATCTCGGCATCAAACCATTTAGCAGGGTGAAATGCAACACCCAGCTCTGCTTCCCATGACGGCATCACTAAATACTTATCCCTCAACACGATACCATCTAATGTAGCGGCCACATCACCATACACCGTCAGCCATGGCAACAACTGCTTCTTTGCACTTAGGCGTGCTTCGTTCTCCAAGATACCTGCTGCAAAAGGCGATGACTCTGAACGATAATCATAATAATCATAGCGCACAGAATCTTCGTATTGCATATAAATGCGATTCGACCAGCGAGTTGTACTTGGACGAAATACCATCAGTGAGTTATAGGCATCCACTTCAAAACGCAACCAAGAACGAATTGGCAGTGTGTACTTAACCGCCCAACTCAATTCATGCGTCTTGCCATCTGCATACCAAGGTTCTAAGCCCTCACCATCTTGGTCTATCACATTGCGCTCAAACTCCAATTCGTTGTGCTGAATATCATGCAACGCATACGACAATCCAGTAGTAAAATTCGCTCCTTTCTTCGCATATACCGATGCCGAATAATTGCGCAATGTCGCTTGTTCTTGAGGTGCGAATGTAAATTCAGCATTCCAGTCGGTTCTATATTGAGTAGATACGATATAATTCAAACTCCAATCTTTCACAAATGGCAATTCTCCATCCAGCTGCACTGCATAATATGGTGCGTCATAAGTGCCACTGATACCCGTCTTATCACATGCAACTTGTCTGCGTTGACCATAATTGGCATACACGCGTTGGTATAGTGTCTTATCTTTATATGGTACAGCATATCCAACCGCCATCTGCCCTGAACCCAATATATGATTGCGCTCCGTAATAGGTTTCCATTGACGCTCAGAAGCAGTTTGGTGAAAGAGATGTATTAATTCTGCCGTTCCTGGCGATATTCCACCTACTCCGCCTATATTGCCACTCACCATCGCCATACTTTTGCGTTCTGCATCAGGTTGGAAATACAATCGTCCACGCTCATAATCCAAACGGAGCGATTGCTCATACATATCCATCTGAAATAATGTTCCACCCTCTTGAAAACGCGAGTCAATACGAAAATCTTGGTAATAATATTTATTCCATTTATAGCTATTGCCTCGTATTGAAAACACCTTCTGCTCTGGTAAATACCATTCTCCTGTTGTCTCTGCTTCGTAGGTCACATAGTCAGTCATATTGTCCAAATAATGTACCAACTCGCCAGACTGATACCATTCTCTGAAGAAACTACTCTCCACGCTATCCACCCCCATCAACGGACTTGCCCATGCCACCGCATGCGCACTACAAACAATCAAGACCAATAACCCGAAACGATTCATCTTATTTTTTTTTCAAAACAGCTATGTTGTACGCCACCCCCACACGCACCATATGAAATGGATAATCTTTTATGCCATATTGGTACTCCACATAGGGCTCAAATCCTTTGGTATGTCCGCACAAGCGCCCTTTGATAATCATCGGACGGTCACCCATATCCTCCCAACCTACATACCCGCTCCATGTGGTACGAAGCGATACATACTGCGACTTCACCAACATCTGCAAACCATACATCACCGCATCATTCTGTCTGCCATTGTCCGTTTGCCAACACAAGAAACCTGCCGAAACCGCCACTCGCAACTCCAAACCTCTCGCCTTATCGCCTGATTGTCTTTCGCCTTTCGCCTTTAACCTTTCGCCTAAATACCACGACTTACCCAACGACAAGTCAAAGAAGTATCCCGGACAATCATAATGTCGCGCCAATTCGTATTGGCCGCCACTGGCACTCTTGCATGCAGCACGCAAGGCAATATCAGGAGCCCATCTCTTATCGCGCAAAATCTGTATGTCGGTCGAGAAATACGCATCGCCAGCACCATGTCCAGCTATCGCTACCGAATCTTGCAAACGGCATACACGCTGCCGTTCTTGCGTCATTTCATACCACTCCATCACGGGCATCCAAATGGTCAAATTCACGCGATCGGTAAACAGAGGAATATACACGCGGGCAAACGCGTCCGCCGTCTTATCCCCCTGAAAACCAAAATAACCATCTCCAGCTATTTCCACGCGGAGATGGTTCTGCACACGACCGTCCAACATATCGGGGACAGGAAATGCATTCGGTCCAAAATACATCGGAGCGATTCCTGTATCATCACGCAAGTTGGGCTTATCTACTGGCACAAGCGCATACGATGCAATTATAAACCCTAACAGTACACCAATTAATAATAGACGCTTCATACCAGTCTTGATTCTTGGTTCCTTGCTCCTGATTCTACCCAAACAGATTCTTAAAGAAATTCTTCTTATCGCTCGCTCCAGGGCGCACATTCTCGCTCTTTTGCAGTTGCTCTATCATCTTCTTCTCTTCCTTGTTGAGTGCCTCTGGAATATACACACCTACATTGATCAGCATATCGCCTGTACCGTACTGACGCGCATATTGGTCAATCATTGGCAGTCCTTTGCCGCGCATGCGTAGCACTTTGCCTGGCTGCGTACCCGGACTGATAGTAATCTTCGCCTCGCCTTGCAAGGTAGGTATCTGCACTTGACCACCCAAGATAGCTGTAGGCATATCCAGCAGCAGGTTATACACCAAGTCGCTTCCATCACGCAAGAAATCCTTATGCTCCTCTTCCTCAATCAGCACCAGCAAATCGCCATTCACGCCACCATGTGGAGCTGCATTACCTTTGCCATGCACTGGAATCTGCATGCCACCAGCTACACCCGCTGGGATATGAATCTCAATGATCTCCTCCTCGCGCACTACGCCATTACCTTGACAATGTGTACACTTATTCTTGATAATCTTGCCCTCGCCATGGCAGTTCGGACACTCATTCTGCACCTGCATCATGCCAAAGATACTGCGTTGCGCACTCACTACGCGACCTGTACCATGACAAGTTGAACAAGTCTCCACCTGACCGTCCGCACTACCCGAACCGTTGCAATGTGAGCAGTTCACGAGTTTCTTCACCTTGATCTTCTTGTCCACGCCTGTGGCTATTTCCTCTAAGGTAACGCGCACACGCACACGCAAATCGCTACCGCGACGCACTCTCTGACCGCCGCCACGATTGCCACCGCCAAAGAAACTGGAGAATCCTCCGCCGCCCATGCCCCATGATTCGAAGAGGTCACCAAACTGCGAGAAAATATCTTCCATGTTCATTCCGCCGCCTCCGAAGCCTGCACCACCCATGCCAGCATGACCAAACTGGTCATAGCGTTGGCGTTTCTGTGGGTCAGACAACACTTCGTATGCCTCCGCGGCCTCTTTGAATTTCTCCTCAGCCGCTTTGTCACCAGGGTTCTTGTCAGGGTGATATTGCACCGCTTTCTTGCGGTACGCCTTTTTTATCTCATCTGCCGTCGCGGTCTTCGCCACGCCCAGCACCTCGTAATAATCTCTTTTCTCTGCCATAATTATATTTTATTTTCTCCTTGCCCTTTGGGCAGAAATCCCAACTATCTAAACTATTTTCCTCAAGCGCGGCAGGAAGTGCGGGGTCCCCGAAAAAGCTTGCTTTTTGGGGTGCTATTTGATTGCCGCGCAATGTTGTTTATGTTGTCTTCATTATTAACAAATACTCTTTGTCTTTAGTTTGGATTGTTTAGATTTCGCGAGCTTTGCGAGCAGGAGGTTTCTTTACTCTCCCACAACCACTTTCGCAAAGCGAATCACTTTCTCGCCCAAGGTATAACCCTTTTGTGTACAATCGATTACTTTGCCTTTCTTATCTTCTCCTGCAGCAAAAGTGGTGATGGCTTCGTGCAAATCGGTATTGAAATCTGCATCAGTAGTGTCGATTGCTTTCACATCATTGGCAGCCAAGAAACCTACGAACTTGCTATAAATGAGTTCAATACCTTGACGCACTGCCTCAATGTCATCTGTTTTCTCCATCGCTACTTTGGCACGCTCAAAGTCGTCCACCAATGGCAACATATCTTTGAAGATACGCTCGCCAGCAGTAGTCATAAGTTCGAGTTTCTCTTTGTTGGTACGACGACGGAAGTTGTCAAACTCTGCCATTTGGCGTAGTTTAAGATCTTCCAACTCTGCCACGCGCGCCTCGAGTTCTGCCACTTTGGCTTGCAATGGGTCAGTCTCTGACACTTCCTCAGCAGCAGTCGCTTCACCGTCATTTACCGCCTCACCGTTATTAACCGCTTCTACAGTTTCCTTTTCAACCTGATTTTCAACAGGTTGCTCTACATGTTTTTTATCTTTATTCTTTGTCATAATCCATGTTTTATTACTTCGTAATAGTATTCTTACAATCTCTATGCCAACACACAAACAACTGCCATTGTGGCAGTCATTAGAGAATATTCATAATTTCAGATAATGTCTTCACTAAGTATGTAGCAGATTGCTCTTCTGGGAGTGGGTCTTTGTTCTTTCTAATCCAAATCTGGTCAATGCCCGCATTGATAGCCCCCTGAATATCCGAACTCCATGAGTCGCCTATCATCACCACCTCTTCGGCTTGCAAGCCATTCATACGCAACGCCTCCTCGAAAATACGCGGATTGGGTTTCTGACAACCGACCTCCTCACTCAATACGATATGCGCAAAGCAGTCGCGCAGTCCACTCTTGTCGAACTTCTCGTATTGCACTTCCACAAAGCCATTAGTGACAACAGTCAACGGATATTTCTTCGCCAAATAACGCACCAGTTCCTCTGCCCCCTCCAACAGCGAGAAACGCGCAGTGGTCATATTCAGGAAGTCTTCGCTTAACTGCTCAGCGAGAGCAGCAACTTCTTGCATCTCGCCTTTAACCTGCGGGGTCCCCGAAAAATCTGTTGATTTTTGGGGTGCCCTTAACCTTTCGCCTACCCTACTTCCATGCATCAACGGATAGAAGAAGCGGTCAAAACTCAGATATTCTTTGGTCACAAGGTCCTTGCCGTATTTGTCCCAAAGTTCGATATTATGGGGTTTATAGAGCAAGAAGAACTCCTCAAACGAAGCAAAATACTCGCTGAGATTATATTTCTCATACATATCTTGAAGCGCCAGTTTTGCTGCCCCAAGAAAATCCCCTATCGTATCATCCCAGTCAATAAAGACGGCTTTATATTGCTTCATATCAGAACTCCAATGTGATTTGACCATTGATGAGCGGCGTCTTGCCAAGGTGTTTGTACGCCAACTCAGTCGCCTCACGGCCACGAGGAGTGCGTTTGATGAAGCCCTCTTTGATGAGGTATGGTTCATATACATCCTCTATCGTACCTGCATCTTCGCCCATAGCTGTAGCAATCGTGTTCAACCCCACAGGACCGCCTTTAAACTTATCAATAATCGTGCTAAGCAACTTATTATCAATCTCATCCAAACCAAAGGTGTCAATATTCAATGCCTCCAACGCATAGCGCGCAATCTCCAAATCAATGGCTCCGTTGCCCTTCACTTGTGCAAAGTCACGCACACGGCGTAATAGCGCATTCGCAATACGAGGGGTACCACGACTGCGACGCGAAATCTCCGCAGCCGCTTTGCTTTCAATATGAATACCCAGCAAACGCGCACTACGCTCCACGATGCCTGCCAATACATGTGCATCATAATATTCCAAGTGGCAATTGATACCAAAGCGCGCACGCAATGGGCTGGTCAGCAAGCCACTACGGGTAGTAGCACCAATCAAAGTAAACTTATTCAAATCAATCTGAATCGTGCGCGCCGAAGGACCCTTATCTATCATAATATCAATGCGATAGTCCTCCATCGCAGAATAGAGATACTCCTCCACAATTGGCGAAAGACGGTGAATCTCATCAATAAACAGCACATCGTTATCCTCCAACGAAGTCAGCAATCCCGCCAAGTCACCAGGTTTATCCAACACAGGACCCGAAGTCACCTTAAAGCCCACGCCCAGTTCGTTGGCAATGATATTGCTCAATGTGGTTTTACCCAATCCCGGAGGGCCAAACAGTAGCACATGGTCCAAACTCTCGCCACGCATGCGCGCTGCTTCCACGAAGATACGCAAGTTGCTGACAATCTTAGATTGTCCCGCAAAATCATCAAAACGCAAAGGACGCAAGGCATTGTCTTGCTCCTTTTCCGTCATCTGTCCCCTTATATCAAAATTATCATTCATTTTTCGTCGCTTGTTTGAAGGTTTCTTCCAAATCCTCTATTTCGCTAATAGGTTTATCCACTTTTATTTCGCCATGGTCAATAATTATCACGCGGCTACACATCTGCTTGACTTCCTGTAGTATATGCGTAGATAAAATCACTGTCCTTTCTTTACCCATTTCGCGAATCAACGCGCGAATATCCTCCAACTGATTTGGGTCAAGACCTGTGGTTGGTTCGTCCAAAATCAACAATTCAGGATCACCAATCATCGCTTGTGCCAAACCCACGCGCTGCTTATATCCTTTGCTCAACTGCCCCACTCGCTTGTTGGCTTCCGCAGTTAGTCCCACACGCTCAATCAATTCCTCCACCATCTCACCTTTTTCCTTATCGCCTAATCGCCTTATCGCCTTCAAACGCAGTTCAACGAAAAACCGCAGATACTCACGCACATACATGTCTTCATACAGCGGATTTTGCTCAGGCAGAAAACCGATAGACTGAGGCACCTGCAAAACCATCTCCTGCCCTTTAGGGAGGGTTGAGGTTGGCTCCCACACACCCACCATGATTTTCATCAAGGTCGATTTGCCTGCGCCATTAGGGCCCAGCAACCCAACCACCTCGCCATCGCCAATGGAAAGGCATATGTCTTTCAGCACATGTTGTTTGCCGATATGCTTATTCAAGTGGGATATGTTGATTGCCATAATTCGCCTACAAAGGTACTACATTTTTTTCACATACGCAAATATCTATTGCTTATCCGCCTCAATGAGTGCCAGCAGCTGTGCCACCGCCTCTTCTTGTGGAATATTTTTCAGCACACATTCTTTGCCTTTGTACAAACTCACTTTGCCACGCCCTGCGCCCACATAGCCGTAATCAGCGTCCGCCATCTCGCCAGGACCATTCACGATACAGCCCATGATACCTATCTTTAAGCCCTGCAAATGGGCAGTAGCAGCTTTCACTTGGGCAATGGTTTGTTCCAAATCAAACAAAGTGCGACCGCAGCCGGGGCAGGATATATACTCCGTTTTATACATACGCACGCGCGCGGCTTGAAGAATGTCTTTGCTCAGGCGAATGAGGTCATCGGCTGCAAAATGGTCATTATTGAGTACCAATTCGGTGCAATTGTAGTCCCACAAAAGGCGACCACATTCAGCGGCGGCATGCAGTTGAAACTGCTGCCAATCGGTATCTGCGTTGGAGAAACACACTGTTTTATCTTCAATCTTGACTTGGGTGGTAGCCCCATAGCGAACACTTTGGCTATCAGCAAAATAATCCACCAATGCTTTGGCTACGGACAACTCTTTTTCGGGTGCTTCGCTCAGACTCACACGAATGGTGTCGCCAATGCCATCTGCCAGCAAGGCACCTATGCCCACAGCGGATTTCACGCGCCCATCTTCGCCTTCACCAGCTTCCGTCACACCCAAATGCAATGGGAACGCCATACCTTCTTCCGCCATCTGCCAAACCAACAGGCGAACGGTTGTCACCATCACACGGGTGTTGCTGGCTTTGATGGACAGCACAATATCCTTGAAGTCTTCTGCCACCGCCACACGCAAAAACTCCATACAGCTCTCCACCATGCCTTCGGGCGTATCGCCGTAGCGCGACATGATACGGTCGCTCAGACTGCCGTGATTAACGCCAATGCGCAAGGCAGTCTTGTGCTGTTTGCAGATATTCAGCAATTGCACGAACCGCACACGCAGGCGCTCCAGTTCGGCTTGATATTCCTCGTCGGTGTAATCTATTTGCTTGAACTTGCGCGCAGGATCAATATAGTTACCCGGATTGATGCGCACTTTCTCCACCACTTTCGCCGCAGCATCTGCCACATCCGACTGAAAGTGAACATCGGCTACCAACGGAACCACTCTACACAACTCCGAACCACCCTGAACCAATCTACACAACGCCTCCCGTATCTGCGCCAGAGATTCTACCTCGCGCATGCCTTGCGTGGTAAAACGGAGAAGTTCTGTGCCAGCGGCGATGCAACGCTCGGCTTGTGCCACGCTGCCCTCGATGTCGTTGGTCGAAGTATTCGCCATAGTTTGAATACGAACAGGGTGTTCGCTACCTATCTCCATATTGCCCACTTGGGTGGTGGTGGTTTGTCTGCGGTTGTAAGTCAGTTGAATGTCCATAAAAGCCCGAATTTGGTGCAAAGTTACGCAAATATTTTGGTATTAGCAATAAAAAACACTAATTTTTGCATTTTTTTGTCGAAATATTTGGTCATGTCAAAAAAAAGCAGTACTTTTGCACCCGCTTTCGAATGGAAGCGTGTTTTTATGCGCAACAATCGAATAAGTGTTCTTTTCGAATAACCGCTTAAAAAACATCCGAGAAGCTCGTGGCTTCGAGGATAGAGGAGGAATGGCGGCAAGCCAAACTCGCAGAGCGAGTTTCTTCTTGCAAGCCAATTCCGACGAGAGATTCAGTAGCTCAGCAGGTAGAGCACATCCCTTTTAAGGATGGGGTCCTGGGTTCGAGCCCCAGCTGAATCACCAAAAGAGCAGAAGTCATTGGCTTCTGCTCTTTTTTGGTAATTTTGGTTTAATTTTCTATGGGATTTATATAGCTATTGACACTTGTGGTTATTATCTATCTCTTCATTTTGTTTTGAGTTGCCAATGCGCCAAGCGCATTCTTCCAACTCAAACAAAATATACTCCTTGAATTGACGATAATTGACAACT
>JAGBZD010000063.1 GCA_017628395.1 Paludibacteraceae bacterium
CGAAGAGTACGAATGAGAGGGTGGTGTACTTGGTGTAGATCAAAGTGTACTCGGTGTTAGCTTTTTCAGCAATCTCGCGAACAGTAGCTGTTGAGCGGATGTCACCGTGCAAGAAATGAATGTCTGCTACGAGCTCTTGAGCCTTCAAGTTAGCCACGGTAGCTTGTACTTGTTCCTCACTTTGGAAAGGAATAAAACATGTGATATTTTTCATAAATTTTAATAAATAAAATGATTATTTTCGCTATTTATCGTCAGCCTATCCTCGGCTTATCTTCGGCTTATCCTCCGCTAAAATGTGTTGCGGAGGAAAGCAAAAGAAAAATGTTAATTCTTGTTAAAGAATATGGTATTGAACGAAAGCCTCGATAGCCTCGTATTCAGCCAAACCGAGGTCAGAGT
Organism: Paludibacteraceae bacterium; assembly: GCA_017628395.1. Taxonomy (GTDB): domain Bacteria; phylum Bacteroidota; class Bacteroidia; order Bacteroidales; family Paludibacteraceae; genus Colicola. The sequence goes on from JAGBZD010000063.1 coordinate 403, forward strand.
ACATCTTAGCAGTGTCGTGGTTGCGGTCCTCAGCGCGTTGCCAGAACAGACGCTCGTCGTCGCCCAAGAATGGAGCGGACTCCATTTGGCTCGCGTGACGAAGGATGGCGTTACGCTTAGAGCGAAGCTCCTCTGGTGACATTGGCACAGCCATCTCTACGAGGTCGAGTTCCCACTCCATCCATGCACCGCGGTACATCCATATGCGGCAGTCTTTCAACCACTCATCCCATGCAGCGGTGTGCTTCAACTCGTCCAAGGCAGCCAATACAGCGTCAAGACATACACGGTGTGTACCGTGAGGGTCGGCGAGGTCACCGGCAGCAAAGATTTGTTGTGGTTTAACCTCCTCGAGAAGAGCCTTTACGATATCCACATCGGCTTGAGAGAGAGGACCTTTCTTGATGGTACCTGTCTCATAGAATGGCAAGTTGAGGAAGTGGATGTTCTCGGTTGGGAGACCCATGTAGCGGCATGCTGCAGTAGCCTCGCCACGACGGATGAGCGCCTTGAGGTTGAGAATCTCGCGGGTGTCGTTGTCGCCGACTTTCTCGTTCTTGAAGAAGTGCATGTACTCGTCGTACTTCTTCTCAATCACTTCATCGCCATGGATAAGCATTTGTTTGTACCCCTTCATGAAGTCCATGAAGCGTACTACCTCCTCGTCGCAAACGGCGATACAACCACTGGTCTCGTATGCTACATGCACATTGTGACCTTGGTTGATGAGGCGTTGGAAAGTACCACCCATTGAGATGACATCATCGTCTGGGTGAGGAGAGAAGATTACGATATCTTTTGGGAATGGATTTGCGCGCTCAGGGCGATTGGTGTCGTCTGCATTTGGCTTGCCGCCAGGCCAACCAGTGATAGTGTGTTGCAGGTCATTGAAAACCTTGATATTGCACTTGTATGCGGATTCGTACTTGGTGATGAGCTCGCTGAGTCCGTAGTCGTTATAGTCCTTGTTGGTGAGTTTGAGAATCGGCTTCTTTGTTTCCTCGCAAAGCCATACTACGGCGCGGCGAACAAGTTGGTCGGTCCACTCGCAGTTGGTCACTTTCCAAGGGTGATTGATGCGGGTGAGCTTACCTGCAGCGTCGAGGTCAATCACGAACGAAGCGTTCTTGTGGAGTTGCAAGAATGATGCGGGGCATGCGGCGTTAGCCACTTCCTCAATCGCTTGTTTGACGATGCCCGCTTTGTGCTGACCGAACGCGAGGAGGATAACCTCTTTGGCTTGGAGCATGGTGTCGATACCCAATGTAATGGCGCATGTAGGCACTTGTGTCACATTGCCAAACAGCGATTTGGCGTCCACGCGTGAATTGTCGTCCATGATCACGAGGCGGGTAGATGAATTAGGCTGTGTGCCTGGCTCATTCATGGCGATGTTACCCCATTGACCAATACCCAATACTTGGATATCAATACCCCCTGCTTCTATGATAGCCTTCTCGTATTCTTCGCAGAAAGTGAATACGGTTTCTCTTGGCAAGTCGCCAGGGAAAGTGTGTATGTTCTCAGGGAGAATATCAATATGGTCAAGCAGTTGGCTTTGGATTTGTGCCATGCTACCCAGATTCTTGTCTGCGAGTGGATAGAACTCATATGAACCGAATACGACTACGGTCTTAAAACTTAATCCTTCCTCTTTGTGCAGGCGAACGAGTTCCGTAAAGAGGTCGCGCATAGAGCGACCTGACGCCAATGAGAGAACGGTTTTCTGTCCGTTTTCAGCGCGGCGGGTAATCAGTTTGGCAATACGAGCTGCTACAGCAGCAATACCCTCTTGTGGTTTTTCCACGATAGTTGTGTTGACATGTTCCATGCGGGTAACGCGTGATTGCTCGTAAGCGTCCGCAGGGCGGTACAATTTCTCTTCGATTTTGCTAAGAGAAATCAGTTGGCTAAGATTATTTCTCATGATTTTTTATATATTGTATTTTCAATTTTCAGTTTTCAGCTTTCACGGCACAACAATCCACAATAAATCGTGTGCAAAGTTACATTATTTTGTATATTCCCGCAAACGATTTTGTTACTTTTTTTGAAAAATGCGTTTTTTATATGTTGTACAACATAAAACGGGGGTGTACGCTTGCGCGCGTAAAAAAAAAGTAGTACCTTTGTGGGCTACTTGTGGTGTGGTGTGCATTTTTTTGCTGTTGCGCCACAATTGAAAAAGAAATAATACATAAAAAAACAACAGATATGATTTTAATAGCAGATTCAGGTTCTACCAAGACTCATTGGTGTTTGATGGCGGCTAACGGCCATTGCGAGGAGTTTTTTACGGATGGTATCAATCCTTTTCAACAAACTTCGGATGCAATTAAGAATAGTGTAAATAACCAGCTTCTCCCTCAGATGGCTCATTTGATGTGGGCTGGTAGTGTGAGCCATATTTTCTTCTATGGTGCGGGTTGTACGCCTGAGAAGATACCTGTAGTAGAGTATGCTTTGGAGGCGATTTTTAAGTCCGCTAAGATTGAGGTGTACTCTGATATGGTTGGTGCTGCATGTGGATTGTTGGGCGCTGAGAGAGGTGTGGCATGTATCTTGGGTACAGGTGCTAACTCTTGCCTATGGAATGGCAAAGAGATTGAGAAGAATGTTCCAGCTCTTGGTTTTATCCTTGGTGATGAGGGTAGTGGTGCTGTGCTTGGCAAACGCCTTGTGGCTGACCTATTGAAGAACCAGTTGAGTGATGAACTGAAGGAGAAATTCTTGACACAATATGGTATTACTGCTGCGGATATTATTGAGAATGTTTATCGCAAGCCTTTCCCTAATCGTTATTTGGCTTCATTGAGTAAGTTCTGCTCTGAGAATATGGACAATCCTTTGATTGCGCAACTCGTTTACGATCACTTCGATTATTTTGCAAAGCGTATTTTGCCACAATATCCTGCGTTGCCAGTTGGCTTTATTGGTTCAATTGCTTATTACTACCAAGATGTGTTGAAGAAAGTGTTGGCAGATAACGGCTTCCAAGTGGGTAAGATTCTTCAAGGTCCTATGGAGGGTTTGAAGGAGTACCATAAGAAGGATATTGTTCCTACAATGTAAAATCAAATGCCTATCGTTCTCTGATCAATTACGGGTTCATGACGGGTTTATGACGGGTTTATACCGCAGGGTCCGGGAAGCGTAGGTGAAACAAAATAGTACAAATATCATGGCTTTTACAAAAGTTACAGAACAAAGTTCATTGCACGATAATCTTGACCAAAAGTCTGTTGGTCAGTTACTGGTTGAGATGAATGAGGAAGACCAAAAGGTGGCTTTGGCTGTCAAGGAGTGTATTCCTCAAATCGAGAAATTGGTAGAAGGTATTGTTGAGCGCATGCAGAAAGGTGGTCGTATCTTCTATATGGGTGCTGGTACCAGTGGTCGTCTTGGCGTGTTGGATGCCAGCGAGATTCCTCCTACTTTTGGTATGCCACCTTCGTTTGTGATTGGTCTTATCGCGGGTGGTGACCACGCGTTGCGTAATCCTGTGGAGAATGCGGAGGATGATCCAGAGAAGTCTTGGAAGGAACTCCTTGACCACAATATCACTACGCTTGATACGGTTGTTGGTATCGCGGCTTCGGGTACTACACCTTATGTAATAGGCGCGCTCGAGCGCGCACGCGAGTTCGGCTGTCTGACCGCTTCTGTTTCTTGCAATCCTGGTTCGCCTGTAGGTCAAGTGGCTGAGATTGCTATTGAGCCATTGGTGGGTCCTGAGTTTGTAACAGGTTCAACTCGTTTGAAATCAGGTACGGCACAGAAACTGGTGTGCAATATGATTACCACCATCACAATGATTAAAATGGGTCGTGTGAAGGGTAACAAGATGGTGAATATGCAACTTTCTAACAAGAAGCTTGTGGATCGTGGTACGCGTATGCTCGTGGAAGAGTTGGGATTGGAGTATGACAAGGCGAAAGACTTGCTTTTGCTCCATGGTAGTGTGAAGAAAGCGATGGACGCTTATCGCGCTGCTAATCAAAATTAAAAAAAACAGTAAAAACAATAAACAATCTAATCTTTATGAAGAAACTACTCTTTGTGCTCGCATGCTCGCTGTTGTCAGTTGCTATGATGGCAAGTGTCACGGTGAGTGGTGTGGTTATTTCTACGGAGGATGGTTTGCCTGTTATTGGTGCTTCTGTCCTTGAAAAAGGTACATCAAACGGTACGATTACCGATTTTGATGGTATGTATGAATTGACGGTACAAGACGGCGCAGTGCTTGTGGTGAGTTATGTTGGTTTGGCAACTCAAGAGTTGAAAGTCACTGGTCCTCAGTTGGATGTCCGTCTTAGTGCTGATGCTATTGCCATGGAAGAAGTGGTGGTTACTGCTATGGGTGTGGTTCAAGAGAAGAAACGCTTGAATTTCGCTGTGCAGAATATCGGTGGTGATGCTTTGAATGAGAGTCAAAACGCCAACTTCGTCAATTCGCTCCAAGGTAAAATCGCGGGTGTGTCTGTGACTAATGCTGGTGGTTCGCCTAACTCAGGTAGCCAAATTATTATTCGTGGTATCTCTTCTGTGAATACAAGTCAGAGTAACGAGCCTCTCTTCATCCTTGACGGTGTGGCTATCTCTGGTGGTGCTACCAATGCTGCGGATATCAACCCTAACGACATTGAGAACATCACAGTCCTCAAGGGTGCTGCTGCTGCCGCTTTGTATGGTCAAGATGCTGCCAATGGTGTCATCATGATTACTACTAAACAAGGTGAAGCGGGTAAGATTAAAGTGCAAGCTAATGGTAGTTGGCAATGGGATACACCTGTTCGCTTGCCTGAACTCCAACAAACCTATGGTCCTGGTGCACAAGGATTCTACAAAGAGAAGTCTGGTGGTGGTTGGGGACCTGTGTTGAGTAAGGATGCAACGATTTATGACAACCTTGGCAATTTCTTCAAGACTGGTTTCTACCAAAAGTATGATTTCTCTGTAACGGGCGGTAGCGAGAAGTTCAATGCCTATGCTTCAGCTAACTGGTCTAATGCGGAAGGTGTTATTCCTGAGGATTATAGGACGCGTTTTGGTGCTCTTATCAAGGCTTCGTTCACACCTGCTAAATGGGTTACATTCCAAATGGGTATCAATATCACCGATGTGAAATCTCGTTCAACAGGTGGCGTAAGTACTGTGTATGGCTGGCCTATCAACGATGATATTACCGATTATAAGCATGCCAACGGCTTGCCACGCTATCGCTATTGGGCTGATGGTAATAAGACAGGTTCGCCTATGAGTCCGCTTTATGGTATCTATGAAGATGATGGCATTAGCAAGAGAACGCGTAATGTGATTAATGGTAGTGTGACCTTCAAGCCAGTGAAGAACTTGCAAATCGTAGGTCGTGTGAGCTACGATATTAGCCATTCTTCATCGGATAGCTATACCGTTCCTCGTTGGGATGATAGCAATGTAGTTCCATCTGTGGTGGCACCTACGGGTGAGCGTCCTGCTGATTTTAAGGAAGCAGCTCCTGGCACATATCCTGATTGGGAGAAATACGATGAGTACCAACGCTGGCTTCTCTCTACATCTGCAGACGAGCAATTCAGCTTGCTCGGTTTGACTGGTGGTTATATGAATCCTGAAAACTATCTTTTGACCAGCGATGATATTGAGAATTTGGGTAAATCTTCTTCATTGGGCGCATACTATGCTTCCATGAGCCGTAGCCAACTCTTCACAGCTGGTGTTAATGCAAGTTATAAGATTGAGTTGCCAAAGGACTTCTCTATTGATATTATGGCAGGTACCGAACTTAAGATGTCGCAAGGCTTCTCTATGGGTAATGAGGGTTATGACTTCATCATTCCTGGTACATATAGCCTTTCCAATACGAATCGTGATCATTTGGAACTCTCTGATCGTACAGCGAGCCATAGTGGTATCAACCGTTTCGGTTACTTTGGTGAGGTTCGCGCTGACTACAAGGGCTTAGCTTCGCTTTCTGTTACTGGTCGTTGGGACTGGTCTTCTACTATCAATAACAACCCATTCTTCTATCCTTCTGTAACGGGTGGTGTTATTCTTTCTGAATTGATCCCTGGTTTGAACGAAACCAAGGACAATTGGTTCTCTTATTGGAAGATTCGCGGTAACTACGCTGTGGTAGGTAAGGATGCTCCTGCATACTTGTATGACCGTCGTTTCAAACAATGGGCTTCTTTCCCAGACTCTGGTTATGGTATTGATGCTGGTATGTCATCTGCTTCGCGCAACTTGCAACCTGAGATGTCTTACTCTTGGGAGGTAGGTATGGACCTCAAACTCTTTGACAACAAGACCCGTCTGGATGTAGCATACTATTCTACTACAGTTAGAAACCAAATCGTAACAGTGCGTGTATCGCCTTCTTCAGGTTATATCCTTCAAACCCGTAACGAGGGTGACATCCGCAACCAAGGTGTGGAATTCACTTTTGAGCAAGATGTTATCAAACGCAAGAATGTCAATTGGACATTGGGTCTCAACTTCGGTCTCAACCGTGGTACTTTGGTGTACCTCCCAGACCAATTGCCTGAGATTACGAATGGTCAGTATGGTGATATCTTCCCTTCTGCGTATGTGGGCGGATCTACTACTGCTTTGACGGGTAAAGATTACCAACGCAATGCAGCAGGACAAGTGCTTGTGGACGAGAATGGTTATCCTAGGATAAATCCTAATAAGAATGTGCTCATTGGTAACCGTGAGGCGAAGTTCCAAGCGGGTCTTACCAGTAGTATGAATATCTACGGTCTGCAATTCTCATTCCTCTTTGACGGACGCCTTGGCGGTGATGTTGTGAATGTTACAGGTCGTAACCTCATCTCCAATGGTAATCACAAGATGCTTGAGCAATACCGTGGTCGTCAAGTAGTGTTCGATGGTGTATATGAGACTACTGACGAGGCTGGTAATACCGTATATTTGCCTAATACCAAGCCTATTACGCTGAATCAAACCACTATCATCAACTACTTCTACAATGTATCTACCAACTTTATAGAGGATGGTTCTTACATTCGTTTGAGCTATGTGACATTGGGTTACGACTTTGCTAAACTCATGAAGAATCAGAAGTTCTTCAAGGGCTTGAAGCTTAACTTTACTTGCAACAATGTATTCTTGCTGACTAAATATACAGGTTCCGACCCAGTCTGCAACGCATCTGTTTCTGCTAAGGGTACAGGTAATGCGGGTATTGATAATAGCCCTGTTCCTAACACACGCAGTTATAATGTCAGCTTGTCAGCTTCATTCTAATCGAATATAATATTAAGGAATATGAAAAAGTTATTTATAATACCAGCTCTTTTGGGAGCAATGTTTTTAACCAGTTGCGAGGACTTCTTGGATATTAATACCAGTAAGGACTCGGCTATCTCTACATCGGTGGATCAAGTGTTGCCTATTGCTACATTCTATGCTTCGCAACTCTGTTACGACCATGCAGAGTATGGTGTATATATGTGCCAAGCACTAACCACATTCGATAAGGCTCAAACAGGTAGTTACCCATATAGCCAAGGTTGGGAGTTCCTCGGTGTAAACCGTCACCCAATGTGGCGTCGCCACTTCTATGATCTCGGTGCAAATATCCAAAAGATGAATGAGATAGCAGAAAAAAATGGCAACTATAATGCTATTCTTATTGGTCGTACTGTTATGCTCATGTCCACCATGATGACCACAGACGCTTTTGGTGATATGCCTCGTTCACAAGTATATCAAAGTACTGCGCCTAAGTACGATACGCAGGCAGAGGTGTATGAATGGATGCATCAAGAGGTGGACGAATTGCTCCAACTGTATAAAGACCCTGCATGGGTTAATGCTACTACCAATTTGCTCATCAACGATAGAATGGATCGTATCTATGGCGGTGATATGGCGAAGTGGGAAGGCTTCTGCAAAGCCCTCAAAGCACGCCTTTGGTTGCGCAAATTGCCTAACTGGGAAAATAACCCTGCTGTTTGCCAAGAGATTATTCGTCTTGCAGATGATGCACTTGCTACTTTTGTAGAACCACGCTACCATTATCCTGGTGGTGTAACGGAGTCTAACTGCCCTTGGGGACCTTTCAAACCAATTATCAACTCATGGGAGAGTCGTGCCAATCGTCTTGAGGCATCTGTGCCATCTACATTCTTTATGCATGGTATTTTAGGTGGTATTGATGGACAATACCAACGAACCCGTGGCTATGCACTTGACCCTCGTGCTGCGCGTATGATGGAACCAAGACCAGAAAAGGCGATGTGGCATCTTGAAAACAATATTGGTGTGGGAGATATTAATAACGATAAAAAAACCGATGTTATTACCGACTTCCCAGACTTGCTTTGCAATGGTCAAAAGAGCAACCCTTATACACAAAATACAGGCTATATCGCTCTTATTACCAAAGAGGAACTCATGTTCATCAAAGCAGAAGCTCAAATGTGGGCGGGCGACAAGAATGGAGCATATGCAACTACGGTTGATGCTACTTTGGAGAATATGAAACGCTATGGCATCAATATTATGGAACTGGCTATGGACTCGGTAAATAATAAGGATGCGATAAATCAATACAACCGTTTCTGGGAGATTAAGTTGCCTGGTGCTGCCAAGTTCACCATTGCAGATTTGATGCAACAAAAGTATGTTGCCATGTATCTCCAACCAGAGCAATGGACTGATATGCGTCGCTACAATTATAGTTCTTCACAAAACGGTATTAGTTATATAGTGCCAGGCGAACTTCCAGTGGCAATATATGATGTCAAGAATGTGCATAATGGTAAATCAGCATTGTTTGCACAGGACGCTGAGAACTTCAAATTGGAGTTCCACTTACGCCGTCCTTATAACTTACACGCGCCATATTGGGATACACCAGAAGACTATGGCGTAGGTGCTACGCTATCGCCTAATGCTTGGGTAAATCGCCTCAATGCGGATACAGAAACGGAAACCAAGTACAATAGAGGAGAACTTGATCGTATGGGATACTATACTCAAGATCCAGCATACCCAGATGATCCTACGAAGAAAATTCTGGATTATCGTATCCTCAAAAAACGCCTCATTTGGGCAAAAAAGAATCCAAGTGTGGTGCAATGTGCGGATGACCAAATAGAATGGATGTAATTTATAAATAAGCAAAAATATAGACTAATATGAAAACAATATTCAAAACATTAGCAATAGGCCTGCTCCTCACAACGGTCGTTTCTTGCGATAAGCATGACCCATTCGATGAGAATACTATCACAGGTGCCGTTGGACCAGAAGCGAAATGGGAGATAGCAAGTAGTGCAGTGAAATCGGGTGAATACATGGGATTCGTGGGCAAGTATTACTCTACAGTGGCAGGAATTGACCATTCTGAAGTGTGGTACGAATTGTTTGAGAAAGAGGATAAACTGGTTTCTGCTTCACTCATACAAGCATTCAATCATAGCTTCACAAGCAATGCATCTGCCCAAAAACGCGCTTTGCAGACCATTCAGTCGTATCCTCACTCCGAAGACTTGTGGGATGAAACCGAGCGTGCATATATTCTTACTGATCAGTTCCCTGTAAGCTATACTTTAGCACCTATTTCATGGGTACAGCCAAAGGATACCGTGGGATTCAATAAGAACTTAACCGCATATTTTGGTAAGAATTTTGCCAAAGAGTTTAAGGACCAAATCACGCTTAAGATGAATCCTTCAGCGGAAGAGCGTAATTATAGGGCATATATGCAGGTGATTAATGGATTAGGTCTTTTGATTGATACGATTGTTACACCCAATGGCGACCGCGTGCCTTTTGTACAATGGATGATTGACTCTACCTACAATGCTAACACAGCATCTTGGGAAAAAGACTTCAAACGAATGGATACAATCTGGAGTAAGGAAGAATTTGATACGCTTGATATTATCATTAAAGATACTTTCAGCGTGAGTAAACCAGATCGTTATGGTAAGAGAGATACTACTTACTATACGGATACTGCTTACATTACTCATCCTGTCTTCCTCTCTGCTGTTGAAGTATATTCTGACATCAAACATGCCATTGACAGTGTTTGGGAGAACCATGTTACTTTCTATAACTTGATTCAAAACTCAGAGGGCGCTTATTCTATTGAGTACAAACGCGAGTACTATATCAATGCTGAATTGCGTATCTACGATGAGAAGGGTACTTATAGTAAGACCGACACAAAACAGATTGCGATTAACTAATATACATAACTTTGATAATACACAAGAATATGAAACGAGATTTTTTGAAGATGCTTTTGATAGCACTTTTGCCAATCTGTGCAGTGTCTTGTATTGACAATATACCAGAAGAAGAAGTGCTTCCGAGAGATGCTGTTTCTTTTGATTACTACATAGATCAAACGGAAGAACCAAAATACTATTTGGATTTTTATGTGGATTCACGCATTACTTTTGTCAATACTTCTCCTGCTACTACACAAGGAGAAGTGCATTGGGAATTTGGCAAAAATTCAGTGGCTGAACAAGCAGAAGTGGGTAATGACACCTGCCATTGCTATTATACCAAGGCGGGTACATACAAAGTGAAACTCACCATTGGCGATTACAGCAAGGAGCAAGTCATAATGATTGCCCCTATTAAGCCTATCGTGAAAATCAATCTTGCAGATTCTGTTTGCGAGGTGCGTTCTTCATTGGTTACATTCGAAGTAGAGTTGCCTAACCCACAAAACAAACCTGCTACTTTTAATTGGAAGTTCCCAAAAGACACCAAGAGCGATGCGGATGAGGATTATGGTACTTTCGTGGGACAAGGTGTTGATGACCTTCCTGCTCCTGTGAAATTCTCGCATATTGGCTCACAACAAGTGCAACTTGATGTTACATTGGGTGATGAAGAGTTGGAACCAGTATTCTTGAATGTTCAAGTGGGCTACAGCGAGAAGGTGCCTACACTTTACTATGCTGTGCAAGGTGGACGCATCATGGCGCACAAACTTACGGGTGGCAAACAACCAGCAGATATGGAAATCGCTTCCTACGATCTTGGTATTGCTTCAGGACAACACCCATTTAATATCCTCTTCAAGGATTCATCGCTCTATGTCCTTGATGCTGGTAAACAATTCTACTATGTAAATGATGTGGACGGTGTGTTGGGTGATGGCAAAATCTCCGTTATCTCCAAAGATGGTAAGAAAGTGGAAACAATGATTTCTAACGCTGGTCAAGCTGCTTTCGATGACCCATTCTATGGCTTTATTGATGGCGACTTCCTCTACTATGCAAACCGTAACACAGGTATTATGAAGGTAAAACTCACCGACCGCGACAAAATGTATAATACCACCGAGTATCCATACTTTGTTCGCCATAATCACCTCCAATACTATGGTTTAGGATTGGCTTACGGTGCTGTTTCTCGTAATTTTGCCAAGATAAATGGTGTTTGGCACTGGTCCACATGCCACACGGCAACGGGTACTTACTGCTTCATGGATGATGATATCTTGAAGGATCCTGTATCTACAGGTGATAAGGCTCTCCTCCCAGAAGAAGGAATCATTTTGGATGGTGCAAAGATAGGTTCTTTCCACTATTCTCCAAAGCATGACAAGGTAGTGTTCTGCGTAATGGAGGTTACTGGCAACCATGTGTGTGTATGTACCTATGATGAATGGAAATCTTTGGAAGGTGCTATGGGCGCTGCTAAACAAGCGATTACATTCAATGGTTTGCCTTTCGCAAGCAACTTGGACGGTAACCTCCCTGCTGTAGAGGGTACGGGTGTAGAGTCTGTGGGTATTACACAAATGGCATATGATGATATGAACGAGTGTGTTTATTTCGCATATCGTAATAACGGAAACGACACCTCTGAAAAACCTAATACAGGTATTTACTGCTACAATCTCGTGACTGGCGCCGTTACATGTTTGATAGAAGGTGTAAGTGCTTACGGTGTAGCTGTTAATAATACTCCTTCTAAATTGTTCTAATGAAATTCGTTAAACAAATAGCATTTCTTGCTCTTGGCTTGTGCATGGCGCTCACGCTCCATGCGCAGCCCAAGCGTGAGTTTCGTGCGTCATGGCTGACTACGGTGTGGGCTATTGATTGGCCTAATCCAGATAGTGAAGCATCAGCTGCAGGACAACAGAAACAGCAAGAGTACATGATTTCGCTGCTCAAACTGCATGAGCGAGCAAAACTCAATGCTGTCTTCTTTCAAGTGCGTGGCTTCTGCGATGCCATGTATAAGTCCCAATACGAGCCTTGGAGCCAATATCTTACAGGTACGCGTGGTGGTGAGCCTACCTACGACCCTCTCCAACTCGTTATTGACTCTGCTCACGCACGGGGTATGGAGGTACACGCATGGTTGAACCCTTACCGCTATGCTTCGTCCGATGCTACATTTGGCAAGAACCACCCATTGGATTACTACAACACCCACCCGGAGTGGTTGGTAAAGTGTAACGACATTACCATACTTAATCCTTCGGTGCCTGAGGTTCGAGAGCAAATATGCAAAGTGGTAGCGGACATCGTTAAGAACTACGATGTGGATGGCATCATCTTCGATGACTATTTCCATCAATCAGGATATTTGAATTCCTACGATGAAGCACAATATCAAGCAACAGGCAACGGCATGTCGCGCGCAGACTGGCGTCGTGCGCAAAACAACCTCATGGTGCGCATGGTCAATGAGACTATCAAGGCTATCAAACCGTGGGTGAAGTTCGGTATCGGTCCTGCGGGTGTGGCTGGCAAAGAAAACACTTCTGCCCCTGTTTATGGGGTAGAACCTTGTCCTACGCCTTCTTCCGACTGGCAGTACAATCAGATCTATGCCGACCCACTTGCGTGGTACAACGAGCACACCATTGACTACATGGCACCACAGATCTATTGGACCATCAACTCTACTTCCAACTATGATGTCATTGCCAAATGGTGGTCTGACATGGCATGCCATTTCAATCGCCATATGTATGTCAGCCATAGTTTGAGTGCTATGATTTCGGATAATCAATCGTTATCAAGTGGTCAATTCCATAAGGATGAGATTGGTGCGCAAATCGCGCTCAACCGACTCTACGATCGTATGGACGCACCGGGTAGTTGTTGGTATGGTTTTAGTACGGGTATGACAACAAGGGATTTCTTCAAGTATATCGGCGAAGATGTCAACTCCCGCCCCTCGGTGGTTCCTCAGATGACATGGCTTGCCACGAATGAGTGTATCTATGTCAGCAATATCCGCGAGGAAGGCAATCTTCTCAAATGGGATGCGCCACGCGATAACCTGCGCTATGTTGTATATCAAATCCCTACCGAAGAACTTGGGCAACATGGGGCTGTAGGCACAAGTCGCAACCTCTTGGGTACTACCTATACGAATTCGTTTCAACTGCCAAGCGAAGAGCCCGCTATTCCTATCACATATGCAGTAGCTGTACTCGACCGTTTTGGCAACGAGTATCCTGCTCGCACAATGAATAATACGGACTGGGGCAAATCACCCGTAGCAAAGGTTACTTATCCTGTGAATAATTCCAATATTATTATTCCTTGCAATGTGTCTTGGAATAGGGTGGAGGATGCCGATTCGTATTTCTTCCAGATGTCAAAATCGGCGGACTTCGCTACATTGGACTATGAGTACGAGGTTACAGATACCACATTCTACTTGGGCAAAGTGTATTGGCTCAATTCCGACGGCACCTACTATTGGCGCGTGCGTACGCGTAGTATAAATAAGGAGGACTCTTTCACGGATGTACATTCGTTCAATGCTACATATTTCCGCATGCAGTCCCCCGCTCAGGGAGATACATGTGATTTTGTTAATCCTACTTTTGTTTGCGATAGCGTTAGTTACGATGAGGTATTATATACCTTTGAGATAGCAACCGATACGAAGTTTGATGAGGCATCTTTGGCGCATGTGGGTACATCCTCTGTGCCTCGTTATACATTGCCAGTCAGTCTGTTGGCTTCTCGCGATTATTATGTGAAAGCTACTGCTTTGTTCAACAATGTGGAGGTAAAGACTCTACCCGTTAAGTTCCGCACGAAACCACAGTTTGTACCAGTGCCTACTATCACATGGCCAACCGATGGCATGGAATTTGCGGGTAGTGATTTAATGGTCGTTTGGAAGGAACAACCTTCTTCTGGCTTCCAAGTGGAGTTTAGTCAGAAAAATAATTTCCCTCCACGCTCTACCACAAAAGTGCGCATTGCTGACCCAGAGACTTTCTCTTACACCCGCACAAAGTTGGATGCAGGATGGTGGTATATTCGTGTATCTGCTGCGGCGGAGGGAGGATATACAGATCCTTCGCCAGCAGTGGCTGTGCAGATGGGAGTGGCTGGTGGTGCAGATGGTACTATTCCTACTGATGTGGACAATGTGCTACAAACGCCTACAACAACAAAGGTTATTGAAAACGGACAGGTGTATATCCTTCGCAATGGCATCCGTTATAATATTCTCGGATTCCCTGCAAAATAGATTAAATAAGATTTTTTGCGTCATGGGCGCAAAGGAGATATAAACAAAATAACAATTTTTACTTAACGCAACCGAGGTCCACCGTGGACGAGTTCCACAACGGATGAGGAAGCAATTTATTAACCAAAAAAACATTTAATTGTATGAAGAAATTATTTTCTTTCATTTCAGTATTTGCTCTTGCAGCAATACTTGGATTCTCTACAGTTTCTGCGCAAACAACGGTTGCAACTGTTGAGAAACTTTGGAGCAAGACCGTCACTGAATTGGGTGTCACTATTGCTGACACTCGCCAAGGTGCTGGCTCTAACGGTACAGTTTACTTGCTCAACAAGGCTAATCAATCACTTGTAGCTATTTCAGCTGAAGGTCAAGACACTGTTTGTGTTGGTCCTCTTACTGTAGCTGAAGGTGTAACGGCTGCTTTGGATGGTACAGCCTATGCAATGGACGATGCAGGTAACTTTGTAATGGAGGGTACTTTCCCAAACACTCCTTCACACCTCGTTCTCCGCAAGGCTGATGGTTCTGTAGTTAAAGACATCGCTATCACTGGTCTTGCTCGTACGGACTTTATCAATGCTACTGGCGATGTATTCTCTGCTGAGGGTGGTTATGTTTTCGTTTACGGAAACTCAGCTAACCTCTTGGTTTACACAATCGCTAATGGTGAGTTGGTAGGTGAGGCTAAAGAGATTGCAGGCTTGGCGAATGGTGGTAACAACTATGTTCTCGCTGGTGATGCTAACACACAAATCGTTCACCACCGTACATCTCAAGCTGGTTGGATGAAGGTTGAGAATGGTGTTGAGACTCTTATCGAGGGCATGGAAGGATTTAAGAACACAACCATGGGTGGTGACATTATCACTTTGGCTGGTAAAGAGTTCTATATTTACCCAACTGGTACAACCAACTACAACTCTGAGTTCCTTGTTCGCAATATGACCGATGGTCTTCTTGTTTCTGATAAGGACGGTGCGACTACTTTCTTTGCTAACACTACTTCTACTGCAAGTTCTACTATTACAGCTCTTTGGATTAATGCAAATAAGATTGATGACAACAATGCATACATCCATGTTTACAATGCAGACGGTGTAGCAGTATTTAAACTCAGTGTTGTTGTAGCTGCTTCTGTTACTCTTAATGTAAACGATGCTGCTATGGGTAGTGTTGAGGGTGCTGGTGACTATGCTGTAGGTGGCAATGCTACCGTTAAGGCTATCCCTGCTCTCGGTCACTCTTTCGTAGCTTGGAAAAATGGTGACGAAGTTGTTTCTACAGACGCTGAATACACTTTCGCTGTAACTGGTGATGTTACTTTGACTGCTGAATTCCAAGCAGAGGAGAACAAGACTTTGACTTTGGCTGTTAATGATCCTGCTATGGGTAATATTGCTCTTCCAGAAGGTATCGTATTGGGTGAGAACTCTGTAGCTTATGGTACAGTTCTTACTTTGACCGCTGTTCCTGCTGAGGGTATCACTTTCTCTGGCTGGTACAATGGCGACGCATTGTATGCTAAGGACTATACTATCGAGGTTGCTGTAACAGCAGATCTCGCTCTTACCGCTAAATTTACAAGCGTATTGGTAGTTGAGTATGTACTCAATGGTGGTATCACCAACGACTTTGGCTGGACAAGCAAGGGTGCTGTAGCTCTTGAATTGCAAGAGGCTTACAATGCTGCTTATAGTACAACTAAGGCTTGGGCTAAAGAAGAGAATGGCTACATCTACTACAACTTAGGTGGAGAGTGGGTTCGCGAAGACCAAGTGCCTGTAGGTACTGCATGTACTGTTGCTGGATTTATCCAAAATGTTACTTATAACACTACTGACAACCTCAAAAACTTGATTGAGGGTAATGACAAATATGCGTGGTTGAACGAAATCATCGTTGCTGCTCGTACTGCTGCTGGCTTGGCTGCAACTCCAACTGATTTGTCAGAGGCTGTTTATCGTAAAGAGTTGTCAGCATTCTTCCTCTGCGCTCCAGCTGAGACTTCTTGGCCTGCTGCTGCTTCTTACGAGGTAGTTGGTACTTTTGATTCTTTCAAGAATATATGGAAACATGGTTTTGCTAACCCAACTGAAATCGTTGCTGAGGTTACTTTGAATGCTCCATACCACCCAGAACTTACTTTCTACGGTTGGTATGCAACTGAGGACTTCTCTGGTGAGAAAGTGACTACTCTTAGCCCACAATCTGTAATTCCTGGCGGAAAACTCTATGCTAAAATAGCTGAATATATTCCAACTATTGAAGAAGTATTGGCTATGGAAGAGGGTACTGAAACTAAAGTTTCTGGTGTAGTTAACTGGGCACGCGGTGGCAATGTATTCATCCAAGATGCTACTGGTGGTTTCCTCGTTTACAACAAGGACTTGGCGGCTACTGTAGGTACCAAGATTATTGTTAAGGGTACTCGTGGTTCTTTCAATGGCAAACCTCAATTGAGCAATGCTGTTATTGAATCTACTGAGAAGGGCGAATTGTTCCCACCAGTAGAAACTACATTGTCTGCTTTATTGGCTGACACTACATCGTTGAAATACTTTGGTCAACGCGTACAAGTATTGGGCGTATATGTAGCTGAGTATGATAAATATGGTAATCTTTGGGTTGCTGATAAGGATGGCTCTAACAAGATCCAATGCTACTACATGACTCCAGATCAAACCAAATTCCCTGTAGGTAAGAAGATTTCTCTCACAGCAGTAGCTTCAAGCAACAAGGGCGTCTTCCAATTCGAAGGTGATATCGCTGGCTTGGAACTTGTGATTATTGGCAAGAAAGATGCATTTGATTATCCTGTACGCGGTGAGAATGGTCAATACACCCTTACCAACAATTGGGTAATTTCTAACATGGAGGGTAACTATGCTGCCAATAAACCAGGTGCTAACGACTATGTTCGTGGTATGGCTGCTAAGGATGGTATCATGTATTTCATCAATCGTGAGGATTCTGCTATTGTTCGCATCGATGGTGCTACTGGTGAAATGCTCAATCCTATTAAGTTGAAAGGCGAACACCTCTTTGAGAAAGCTACTGTTAATGAAGAAACTGGCGAAACAACATGGTCTGCTGGTACTACTCTTCCTTTCAATGATATTAAATTTGACTGGGCTGGTAACTGCGTGATTGGTGCTTGTATGACTGGTGCTACCGTTTGCCAAACATTCTTCATCTATGTAGTAGATCTTGAGACTGGTGAATGTACAAAACTTATCGAGGATGTTCTTTGGGAGAACCCAGGTTTGAACGAGGTTAAGTTCCGTTTCGACGCATTTGGTGTTGCTGGTGATGTTACCAAGAATGGTGTTATTATGGCAGCTGATGCTAACGGTTCTTGGAATGTTTATCGTTGGTTGGTAACTGACGGTGTAGCTGGCGAAGGTGAGCAAGTTCCTGTACTGCTTGATCCATCCGTTGACCAATCACTCTTTATCAACGCAGCTGGTTACGGTACAGCTCCTCAAATCTTCCCACAAGACGAAGAGGGTAACTTGTTCTATGTGGATGGCTTCAATACATTGCCAATGTTGTTCTATGGTAACCCAGAAGAAGGTGCTGTATTGGTAGATGACTTCATCTATGTACCTACAGGTGTAAATGTATGGAACAACCCAGGTGATACCATCGCTATGAATGCTAACTTCAACGGTCTTGTTGAGTTCCAAGTTGGTGAGGAATACTTCCTCTTGATGGCTGCTACTAACAACGAGCATGCTAAGGTTAAGTCTTCTTACGCTCTCTACAAGTTTGCTGATGACGGTCGTCTCTTCGAGGGTATGGAGCCACTTTGGTACTTCCCTAAGAATGGTCTTGGAACCACTACCGTAGGTTGCCGTACCGCAGTACCTTCTGTTGATGTTATCGACGACAATACTGCAGTTCTTTACCTCTACACCACCAACAATGGTTATGCAGCTTATACGCTCAAAACCAATGGCGAAAAGGCTCCAACAAGTCTTGAGGAACTTGAGGTTCAACTCGATGTTCAAAAGGTTGTTGAGAACGGTCAAGTATTCATCATGAAGGGTGACAAGAAATTCAACATCCTTGGTGCTGAAGTAAAATAAATCTTATCAATACTATTTAGAGTGTACCCCTCGGGGTGCACTCTTTTTTTTGTATCCGGCGGGGGGCTTTTAGGGAAACTACAGGGTGGTAACCGAGTGGTAACGGAGTGGTAACGAGAAAAATCAGTGAAAAACAAAAAAGCCATTAGGTATAATATTTTTCATAAAAAAATCACAAACACTTGCATAATCCCCAAACAAGTAGTAACTTTGCAGGCAAATTACAATTATTGTATATTTACCTGTAAATCATTTATACCATGAAGAAAATTTTACTGTCTATTTTCGCTCTATGCGTTAGTCTTTTTTCTTTTTCCAATATCTCGTTGAATAACATCGAGTACACCATTGACACCTTGTCCATGTTCCCTGTAGGACCTGGCACAACTTACTATGAGTTGCGCTTTTTGCGTGCGGATAATGGCAAAGGGCGTTTGGATGCTTTCTTGCTCGCAATAGATACGCGTAATCCATATGTCCATGTAGAACAAGTCTTGGGTACTGGTAAAATCACAGGTACAGAAACGCCTTCTAAGATGGCTATTCGTAGCACGACAGATAGCAATATCTTCTTTGCAGGCGCCAATGGTGACTTCTTTACTACATTGGATGATCAATCTACCTCTGCGTATTACGAAGTGGGGATACCTGTTAGTACAACGATTGTGAATAGTGAGTATGCATATACGCCTGTTGCCAATCGTACTGAACGCCGCTTGGGTGCTATTGATACGGACGGAAAAGGTATCACAGCTATTCAGCATGCCATTTCGATGAAACTGCAGTTGGCAGATACTACTTTGGATATTGCTCATGCCAATTATGTGCGCCGAGAAAATGAGTTGGTTATATACAACTACCATAATGGCGCTACTACAGCTACTAATGCCTATGGAACAGAAGTACAAATCGAATTACTCGACGGCGAGCAATGGCAGACGACTGGCACTATGAGAGCCAAAGTCATTAAAGTGGAGCAGCAAGTGGGGTCCATGCCATTGGATAAAGATCATGCTGTCCTATCGGGTCACGGTACGATGGCTGATGAATTGAGCAAACTCAATGTGGGCGATGAATTGACACTCGACTTTGAGATTCGTTTTGATGGAGATGTGGTTAATATTGCTCAAGCAATAGGTTCGGATAATTACAATCAAATCCTTCTCAATGGCAAGGTGGTACAAGATGGCTTCTGGAATGAGTTGCACCCCCGTACAGGTTTTGGCACATCGCTGACCCGTGATACAGTATATATGTTGGTAGTGGATGGTCGTGGCGTAAGTGCTGGTTGTACCACGAAAGTCTTGGGCGAGATACTTCAGCACTATGGCGCATACAACGCTGTAAACTGGGACGGTGGAGGTAGTTCCTGCGTTTATGTTCGCCCTTTGGGACCTATGAATAATGGTTCTGATGGTCAAGAACGCGCTTGTGGTAATGGTATGTTTGCCGTGGCAGATGTGCCAGAAGTGGATAATACCATTGTTACTATCGCACCATACATGCCTAACTATTACCTTCCTCGCTATGGCGTAGCGGCACCACAATTTTTGGGATATAATAAATATGGAGTCTTGGTGGAAACCAATGTGACTGGTGTGCAACTGTCTTGTGCGCCTGAAGTGGGCGAGATCTTAGCCGATGGGCGTTTCTTGGCTTCGGGAGAGAATGGTGGCACGCTGACTGCAACATGGGGAGAGGTGACCACAGAACTTGATGTGCGTATCATTACCTCTGCACCTATCGCAATACGACTGGATTCAGTCCTCTGCGATGCATTGCACCCATACAAGGTGGAAGTGCAAGGTACTGTAGGAAATGCTACCGTAGAAGTCCTTGCCGATGCGCTGGACTGGATTAGTGCGGATCCTACTATTGCTTCTGTGAATGAGGCAGGCGAAGTGGTTGGACACAAAAATGGCAGAGTACTCATCGTGGGTACATTAGGCGATTTTTCGGATAGTATTATTGTGAATGTGGAAGTGGCAGAGGCAAATAAGCAGGTATGGGATGATTTTCGCAATGCTGCTTCTTGGGAAGTGAAAGGTTCGCCTACTTCTTTCAAGCCATCCCTTTCTGTACCAGAAGATATAGACGCACCTGTGAACTTGCTATTTACATATGCTTCTGGACGCAACCCATTTGTGCAATTATCCAAAGACTCACTATTGTATTCCTTGCCAGAGAAAATCTTGGTTCCAATGACTACCAATGCAACCTTTGAGAAGGTAATTATTATGATTCGTGCCAATAATTCGAATACAACCGACCAAATAACCTTCTTGAATCCTGCTGTAGGGGAAGAGAATATCTTCGAGATTGATGTGAAGGAACGATTTGGTGCGGATGCCGCTATTTATCCATTGCGTTTCCTTTCGCTAAAGATGATTCCTACTTCTGCTACCCCGAAAGGCGAATGTTATGTGACCTTGCCTGGTATTATCGAGGTATATAGCGATAACTCAGGTGTGGGTACAGGCATTGAAAATAATATCAATACTACTGCCCCCTCTAAATTCATTGAGAGTGGTCAATTGTTTATCCAACGCAACGGACAAACCTACACCATCCTTGGCACCCTCAAATAATGTCCTTATCCGATAACTCATTTTTTAACTCAATATTTATGAAAAAACTCTTTACTTTTGTAGCAGCACTCTGCGTTTGCTTCTCAATGAACGCAGATATTCGCGTGTTGAGTGACACACGAATAGGCGAAGGTTTCTTCCCACGCTTTGTGGATGCAGAAACAGTAACTTATCTCGCACACGGGCAAGCAAGCTATTTCCCTCAGAACGAAGAGGCAGCACTCCGCGTGGATAACGAGAATCTTGACCTTAATCTCTATCGCAATGGCGAGAAAGTGGTTCTCAAACCTCATGGCGATGCCAATTACATTTGGTCTTCGCTATCTCCTGATCAAACAATGATTCTCTTTAATACCAAGTATGGTACGGCTATCTGTGACCTCAATGGTAATGAAATCATCAACTTGGGTCAGGATTTTGATGCTCCTGTTTGGTATGGCAATGATTATGTGGTGGGTATGGATGATAACCATGATGGTTATTATAATATCGAATCTTCCATCATGATTGCTTCGGTAGATGGCAAAATAGTGCAACGATTGACCGATCCCAAGGGCTTTGGTATGTATCCAAATGTAGATGTCCAATCGGGTCGTATCGTATATAACACAGAAGATGGCGATATTCGTCTGCTGCAATTGAATCTAACTGAAGAGCCAATTCGCAAAACGCTGCCTCGCATG
Organism: Paludibacteraceae bacterium; assembly: GCA_017628395.1. Lineage (GTDB taxonomy): Bacteria > Bacteroidota > Bacteroidia > Bacteroidales > Paludibacteraceae > Colicola. Next base: position 22,276 of record JAGBZD010000063.1, read on the forward strand.
GTGAAGATGGTTGATGCTACTTTGCTCGACAATATGAAGCGTCAGGCAAAACGAGCAACTTCTAATGATCCTGCCGATTATAAGATTTATATCAACCCAGGTCATGGCGGTTATGATTCGGATGACCGCAGAATGGGATTATATCCAGTTTTTGTGGACGGTATTGTTAACTCAGCGGGCGGATATACACAAGAGCAAACATTCTGGGAGAGTGTTTCTAACTTGGATAAAGGTATGCGTCTTGATACCATGTTGCGTAAGCTCGGATTCCAAACCAAGATGTCGCGTATCCGCAATACTACTGCTGACGACCGTAGCCTCTCTGGTATTTCGGCAGAGGCAACCCAATGGAAGGCAGATTTTATGCTATCTATCCACTCCAATGCAGGTAATCCTTCTAACTATATCCTTCACTTACACTCGGGTATTACCCCAGGTGACCCTTATGGCTTGAATGGTTACCCAGAGAAAGTGCCAGAATGGATTTGCAACGAAGCACGCGCAATCACCACATTGATGGGTTCACATCAGTACTCCAATCAAGTCAGCTGCTGGTCACGCGAACCAAATATCGCAGGTGATAAGACTTTTGCACGCACCATCATGGGATGGAGTAATGGCTATGGTGTGATGCGTAATTTGGGTGTTCCTGGTACTATTTCTGAAGGTATGATGCACGACTATCTCCCTGAGACCTATCGCTTGATGAATATCGACTACAAACGCCAAGAGTCATTCCAATTTGCAAAAACTTTCTATGAGTATTTCTGCGAAGGTCAGTTGCCATATGGCGCTATTGGTGGTAAGATTCACGATGTTTATCAAAAGCAAGAGTTCCCTGATTACAAACCTCGCAAGGGTACACGCGATGAGTATCGTCCAATCAATCGCGGTGTAGTAGAACTTTGGCAAAACGATCAACTCTTGCAAACATATGTTACCGATACACTATACAATGGTGTATATTATTTCTGGAACCTCCAACCCGGTACTTACACCGTGAAGGCAAAACCAGAAGGATATTATCCACAAGAGCAGACTTTAGAGGTTAAGAATAACGAGATTTCGTATGGCATTTTTGCTCTCTCTATGGCAAGAAATACACCTCCAGAGGTACTTGATTATAGTCCAAAGGTGGGCCCTGATGAACAAGTGCTGGTATCTACTACCGTAACCATTTCTTTCAACTGGGATATGGAGATAGAGGCTACTGCAGCTGCGTTGGAGATTACACCAGCCATAGAGGGTACTGTTACTTTTGAAGATGACAACCACACCTTGCGCTTTACACCCGCTACACGATTTGAGCCCGGTGTAGAATATACCGTGACATTGGGTACGGGAGCTTGCCACCCAGATGCTACCTATGATAATCATTTGCAAGAACCATTTACTTTCAAATTTACTACCAGCAACCGAGGCGCTGTAGGTGTAGTACAAACTTATCCTATTGATGGTTCAACCAATGTGCCTGTTAACCCCGCTTTCATTGCCATCTTTGATGCTAAATTGGCGAATACCTCTAATAAATATCTCAAGGTGTATGATGCCGAAGGTAAAAATATTAGTCCTGCTACTCGTAACATTAAACTCAATGGCGTAGCTCCTGCTCCTTATGGTTCAGCTCGTTTTGAGTTGAAATTGGCTCCGAACTCGCAATATACATTTGTTTTGGAATCAGCTCTGAAAGATGTAGATAATGTGTTGCTCAATGAGGATGTAACCATTACTTTCACGACAGGTAATGAAATAGAGCCAGATGTGGCAGTTTATGACAATCTGGATACGCTCTTCTTTGAGGGCGATAAGGAAAACTCGCTGGGCGTGACTTCTGTACTAACAGCGCGAAATACTACTTCTAAATACGAGGGATTGGCATCCAATAAGTTCTCATATACATTTGCCGACCTCAATGCAGAAGCTATCTATGTGGCAGATGATGTGGCTGCAATCAAGGGTAATAGTCAATCCGTATTGGGTATGCATGTCAACTCTGACTATTCATTCAATACATTGTATGCGAAATGGGCAGCGGAAGGCGATATCCAATACACCAAGATTTGTGACCTTGATTATGCGGGTTGGTTGTACCAAGAGGCGGATATGTCCACCTTGCCAGCAGGTGTGGATTATCAATTTATGGGCTTCAAACTGGTTCGACAAAATTCGTTCCTGTCAGAGAAGGGAGAATTTTCTATTGACCTCTTGCGCGTGAAGTATGTAAATTCGCCTACTACCGATGTAGAGCAAGTGGCAACGCCTTCTGATTACAACAAGGTGATTGAGAATGGCTATCTATATATCTTGCTCAATGGTCATCGCTATAATGCACAAGGCGCAACAATTCAATAATTGAAGACTGAATAATATGAATTTTCAGGGGGAACTCCGCAAGGTTCCCCCTGATTTTGCTTATAAAATGCACATAAATTTGCATATGTCCCTTTTTTTTTGTAACTTTGCCGCGAAATTGGAGTGGAATGCTCTGATTGTAGAAAAATTGTTAAATAGTAAATCGTCAAATAGTAAATCAAAATGGGATTAGTAGAGTTTATTACTAAATTGTTTGGCAACAAGTCGCAAAAAGATATGCGCGGGATTATGCCATATGTGGAGAAAATAAAGGTTGCCTATGAGGAAATAGATGCCTTGACCAATGATGAGTTGCGTGCGCGCAGTGCAGCGTTGATGGCGCGTATCCAAGAGCGCGTAGCAGATAAGAAAGCGCGTGTCGTAGAGCTGAAAGCGAATATCGAGGCGTTGGAGATAGACAAGCGCGAGAAAGTATATAACGAAATAGACCATATAGAAAAAGATATCAAGGCAACCTATGAAATCGTGTTGCAAGAGATATTACCCGAGGTTTTCGCTATTGTCAAGAGTACCGCTCGTCGTTTTGCGCAAAACGATGAGATCGTGGTTACCGCTACTCAAATGGACCGCGATTTGGCTGCGGACACTCGCTTTGATTTTGTGGAGATTGAGGGCGACAAGGCTGTGTACTTCAATCGCTGGACTGCTGGTGGCAATGAGCATGTGTGGGATATGGTACACTACGATGTGCAACTCATTGGTGGTGTGGTACTCCATGAAGGAAAGATTGCAGAGATGGCTACGGGTGAAGGTAAAACCCTCGTGGCTACACTGCCCGTCTTCCTAAATGCAATGACCCACGAGGGTGTGCATGTGGTGACTGTCAATGATTATTTGGCAAAGCGTGACTCCGAGTGGATGGGACCTCTCTATATGTTCCACGGATTGACCGTAGATTGTATTGATAAACACAAACCAAACTCCGACGAGCGTCGTCGTGCGTATGCTTGCGATATTACTTTCGGTACTAATAACGAGTTTGGTTTCGATTATCTTCGTGACAATATGGCCACCAGTCCAATGGATCTTGTACAGCGCGGGCATAACTATGCCATTGTAGATGAGGTGGACTCTGTTTTGATTGATGATGCGCGTACGCCATTGATTATTAGTGGTCCTGTACCAAAAGGCGAAGATCAGATGTATGATGAGTACAAGCATCGTGTAGAGCTTCTTGTTCGCACGCAAAATACCCTCACAACCAAACTGCTTGCCGAGGCAAAGGCTAAGATGAGCAGCGCAGATGAGAAAGAGAAAGAGGCAGGCGAGTTGGCACTCTTCCGCGCTTTCAAGGGTATGCCGAAGAGCAAAGCACTCATCAAGTATCTCAGCGAACCGGGCGTGAAAGTACGCTTGCAAAAGACGGAAGAGTACTATATGCAAGAAAACGAGAAGCATATGCATATCGCTACGGATGAACTCTATTTCGTTATCGATGAGAAGCATAAAACCATAGAATTAACCGATAAGGGTATTGATACTCTCACTGGTAATATGGAAGACGCGCAGTTCTTTGTTCTTCCAGATGTGGGTAGCGAAGTGGCTGAAGTAGAGAAAGCAGGACTTACCGATGAAGAAAAACGCCAGCGCAAAGATGAGATATTGGCAAATTACAGCATCAAGTCCGAGCGCGTACACACCGTACACCAATTGCTGAAAGCATATACGCTCTTCGAGAAAGATGTGGATTATATCATCGATGACAACCAAGTGAAAATCGTGGATGAACAAACGGGTCGTGTCATGGAAGGACGCCGATGGTCAGATGGTCTGCACCAAGCGGTGGAGGCGAAGGAAAATGTAAAAGTGGAAGCGGCTACACAGACTTTTGCAACTATCACTCTCCAAAACTACTTCCGTATGTACAACAAACTGTCAGGTATGACTGGTACTGCGGAGACAGAGGCTGGCGAGTTCTGGAATATCTATAAACTTGATGTGGTGGTTATTCCTACCAACCGCCCTATCGCTCGTGAGGATATGAACGACCGTATCTATCGCACCAAACGCGAGAAATACAACGCCGTGATTGACGAGATTGTTGAACTGGTCAAAGCTGGTCGCCCTGTATTGGTGGGTACGACTTCGGTGGAAATCAGCGAGTTGCTGAGTAAGATGCTCAACCTGCGCAAGATTTCGCACAATGTTCTCAATGCCAAGTTGCACCAGCGTGAGGCAGACATCGTAGCCGAAGCAGGTCGCAAGGGCATGGTGACAATTGCCACCAACATGGCAGGTCGTGGTACCGATATCAAGCTCACCGCAGAGGTGAAGGAGGCTGGAGGTTTGGCTATCCTTGGTACAGAGCGCCACGAAAGCCGCCGTGTGGACCGTCAGCTCCGTGGTCGTGCTGGTCGTCAAGGCGATCCGGGTAGTAGTGTGTTCTTCGTTAGTATGGAGGACGACTTGATGCGTATGTTCGGCTCTGACCGTCTTGCAGGACTCATGGACCGTATGGGATTCCAAGAGGGCGAAATGATTGAGCACAAGATGATTTCAGACTCTATCGAGCGCGCACAAAAGAAGGTGGAGGAGAATAACTTCGGTATCCGTAAACGCCTCATCGAGTACGATGATGTGATGAACCAACAGCGTAATGTCATCTATGCAAAACGCCACCACGCACTCATGGGTGAGCGTATAGGTGTGGATATTACCAATATGATTTACGACACTGCCGACTCCTTAGTGGCGAATGCGCGTGAGGTGATGGACTACGAGGGATTGCAGATGGATGTCATGCAGGTGTTTGCTATGGAAGTGCCTTTCACTGAAGAAGAGTTCCGTTCAACTCGTGAAAATGTTCTGGCTGAGAAGTTGGCTGAAGAAGCTATGGAAACATTTAAGCGCCGCATGGAAACATTGCAAAAAGTGGCTTATCCTGTGATTAAGAAAGTCTATGAGGAGCGTGGCGCAATGTATGAAAACATATTGATTCCAATCACTGACGGTAAACGCGCCTACAATGTGGCTGTCAATCTGAAAGCTGCTTATGAGAGTGAGTGCCGTGAGGTAGTGCGTGAGTTCGAAAAGCGTATGCTCCTCTTTGTGATTGATGACGAGTGGAAAGAGCATCTCCGTCAATTGGATGAACTCAAACAATCGGTTCAAAATGCAAGTTACGAGCAAAAAGACCCATTGTTGATTTATAAGTTGGAGTCGTTTAATATCTTCCGCGATATGTTGGATCGTTTCAATCGCCGTGCTATCGCTATCTTGTTGCGTGGTCAAATACCAACAAGAGACCCACAAGAGGTGCGTCAAGCACAAGCGCAACAGCGTCATGACTACTCGCGCTATCGCACACAGAAAGATGCGGTTAGTCGCGCTGCGGCTGCCAGTGGTCAAGCTGCGGCTGCCAGTCGTGATACACGCGAACAACAACGACCAGAACCACTCCGCGTAGAGAAGAAACCTCGTCCAAATGACCCATGTCCATGCGGTTCTGGCAAGAAATACAAACAATGCCACGGTAAAATGGAGGCATGATATTAAATTAAGAATTAAAAGTTATGCTATCGGCTATCGTTTGGGACATAGACCCAATATTGGTGCACATTGGTGAGGGCGGAATCCGCTGGTATGGCTTGCTCTGGGCAATAGGTATCTATCTTTGCTATCTCATTCAAGTCAAACTCTATAAGAATGAGAACTGTCCCGCAGAATGGACGGACAAGTTATTCATGTGGATGGTGATAGGTCTAATTATTGGCGCGAGGGTAGGACACTGCTGGTTCTATGAGTGGCATGATGTCACCTTGCCAGGCATGACAGCCTATTGCCAGTATATGGGAATCTCTACTGAACCTGTGCAGATTTTTGGCTGGACTATTAACTACCGCAATCCATATATTGAGCATCCATTCAAATTGTTGAAGATTTGGGAGGGCGGATTGTCAAGTCATGGTGGTGCATTTGGCTTGCTGACTGCAGCTTGGCTACTCAATAAGAAAGTTTTCTCCAAAGAACCTAAGTTCCATACTTCTTTGCTTTGGATTATGGATCGTCTTGTAGTAGGTGTCTGTGTGACAGCCACTTTGATTCGCTTGGGAAACTTGATGAACTCCGAGATTTACGGCACTCCAACAGACCTCCCTTGGGGCTTCATCTTTGTTCGTGATGGTCAGACTGTACCTTGTCATCCTACGCAAATCTACGAAATGCTCTATTGTATTGTTGGCTTTATTGTCACATGGCTAATGTATTGGAAAGCCAAAGCGTACAAGCGCGAAGGCTTGCTCTTGGGCGTGTTCTTAGAGATTATCTTCTTTACCCGTTTCGTGTTAGAGTTTATCAAAAACGACCAAGAGTTATTCGAAGCGGGACACTTGCTCAATATGGGACAAATACTCTCCCTTCCGTTTGTTATTTGGGGTATATACCTTATTATACGCGCATATAGGCGTCCTGCATTACCTTGAAAAAGTTGTGTAGCATATGGATATTGGTGTTGTGCCTGTCACTCCCTTTGTGGTCGCAAACCATAGAAAGTGATGTGCTGGATATCAATATGTTGCATACTTTGCAAAAAAGAGTAATCAGCGCTGATACAACGCTTATAGATTCCTTGGCAACAGATTCGCTGACGCTCTTGTTGGCTGATACGATTGTGGTTTCAGTAGAAAATCAAGATACAATCATCGTTTTACCAGATACTTTAGAAGCCGTAGAGGATTCTACTGCAGATGCTGACGCATGGTTGCTATATCTTGTGGCGAGGCAAAGTCAACTACTACATGCTAACGATACGATTTGGGAAAAGTATCCTCATCCCTTGTGTATGCAACTCATGTATGTTCCTGCTGCTTTCCCTTCTTTATCGGACACTACCCAACAAAATCCGTATTCTATCCCTGCTATTCGTGCTAAGGCGCGAAGATATATCACGACCCATCATGCAGATTTGTATGTGTCGGTCAGTGATACCAACCGACTGAAGCAAATGGTACTCGAGAATTTAGAAGTACAACGAGCTATTGTCAAGGATATTCAGGAAGACCGTTTGGATATAGAGCGCGCGCTGAAATATAATGATTCGCCTTGGAAACGCGAATTAAATCTATCGCTTCAAATAACGCAAAACTATGCTACAGAAAACTGGTATCAAGGTTCGGTGAATGCTTTTGCAATGTTGGCTTCTGCGAAAGGCAAACTCAATTATAAAAAAAACAACCTGTCTTGGGAAAGCGTGGGCGAATGGCGAGCGGGTGTGAATACGGTTAGTGGAGATTCGTTGCGCATTGTTAATACGACCGATGACCTTTTCCGCATAAATAGCAAAGTCGGCTATCAAGTGCACAAACATTGGTATCTTTCTACTATGGTTGAGTTTCGTACTAACTTAATGAATAACTGGAAAAAAAATACCAATGAGTTGTCTTCTGCCTTTATGACACCAATACGATTCACATGGGGTGTCGGTATTGATTATAAGCCAATTAAGGGGTTAGATATCAATATATCGCCTGCTACCTATAAGGTGGTGTATGCTTTAAACGCCAATCCAGAACAGGTCAATGTAACTGACTATGGTATTGAAGAGGGCAAAGATATCTTGAGCGAATTAGGTAGTTCTGTGCGCGTAGATTGGAAGTGGCGTCCTTTGCGAGAAGTCATCATAGAAGCCAATTTCTATTTCTTTACTAATTACAAGCGAATCGAAACGGAATTAGAAGTCGATGTTGATTTCATTATTAACCGTTATTTGTCAGCAAAAGTCATGTTGCACCCACGATACGATAGTACAGTGGAAATCAATCCTAATAGAAAAACTAAAATACAATTCAAGGAGTTTATTAGTGTAGGTTTCTCTCATACCTTCCGCTAAACAACTCTACACAATGCTAAACAACTCTACACAATGCTAAACAAACAATCCATACGAATCATTTACATGGGTACACCCGACTTTGCCGTTGAAAGCCTACGTGCTTTAGTGTGGGGGGGGTATAATGTCGTGGCGGTAGTAACGATGCCCGACAAACCTGCTGGTCGTGGTCACCAATTGCAGTATTCTGCTGTAAAGCAATATGCTCTTTCTGTGGGATTGCCGCTATTGCAGCCAGAACGATTGAAAGATGAATCTTTCTTGCAAGAGTTGCGTTCGTATCGTGCTGACTTGCAGATTGTTGTTGCATTTCGCATGTTGCCGGAGGTGGTTTGGTCTATGCCCCGCTTGGGTACTTTTAATCTCCATGCTTCGCTCCTGCCACAGTACCGTGGAGCGGCTCCTATCAATTGGGCAGTTATGAATGGAGATACCGAAACAGGAGCCACTACTTTTATGCTTCAGCATGAGATAGACACGGGTAATATCATTCTTCAACAGCGTATTCCTATCGCGCCGAATGAGAATGTGGGTTCGGTGCACGATAGACTTATGACGATGGGTGCTGGATTGGTTACACAGACTGTAGATGCAATTATAGAAGCAGAGAATAATGGTGTGGCATTGCCAACCATTCCCCAAGACAATGCACAAGACCTTCGTCCTGCGCCAAAGATATTCAAGGATACATGCGCAATAGATTTCTCGCGTACTGCTGAGCAGATCCGCAATCATGTGCGTGGTCTTAGTCCATATCCTGCGGCGTGGATTAGCGATATGCCTGCTAATCATCCACTTGCAGAACTTCTCAAGGGTGCTAAAGTGTATGAAGTCGCAATTGCGCAATCTGCTGAACAGAAAGGACATATTATTATTCCTTGTGCAGATGGGTATGTGGATGTGTTGGAATTGCAACTCCCAGGTAAAAAGCGTATGAATGCAGCAGCACTGCTTAATGGCTTGAAAAATAAATCGTAAATTGTCAAATTGTAAATTACTATGACTATTGCAATTTTTGGAAATGCGCTTCGCTCTGAGACAATCCGTGAAGTAAAGCATATTGTTGAGTTTCTTCAGCAGCGTGGTGTGGGTATTGTTCTTTCTCGGGAATTGCGTCACGACGCCTTCTATCGTGAGTTTCCGTCGGTAGAAGATTATATTTCTCAAACTGGCGAGAGTATTGATTTTGCATTGTCGGTGGGAGGAGATGGTACATTTTTAACTACAGCCTCGTTGATAGGACATTTAGATATTCCTATTTTCGGAATTAATTGCGGACACTTGGGCTATTTGACTGAGGGACAGGTCAATAATGTGGATGCTGTATTGGAGTTGCTGATTACGAACAACTATACGATAGAACAGCGCAGCATGTTGGAGGTTACTTGCCAGCAGGAGGGTAAGATAGCGTTGCCTTACGCGCTTAATGAGGTGGCGGTTTTGAAGTCGGGGTTGAGTAGTATGATTACAATAGATGTTACGCTCAATGGTGAGTTTTTACACAATTATAAGGCTGATGGCTTGCTGATTGCAACACCAACAGGATCAACGGCTTATAACCTGAGTGTAGGAGGACCTCTGCTTGAACCGCATGTCAATGCTATTATTCTTACGCCAGTAGCTACACATAGTTTGAATATTCGTCCGTTGGTCGTGTTAGATGATAGCAAAATTGATATTAAGATTTCGAGCCGCAATGATAGTTTTTTGTTGAGTGTGGATGGTCGCAGCCAAGTGCTGAATCAAGAATTGGAACTGCATGTTGAACGCTCGCAGCGTACCATTAAATTAGTGCGTATTAATGGGCAAACATTCATGCACTCACTCAAGGATAAATTGCATTGGGGTAAGTGATAATTGATACTGTAAGATGGTGGACTATGAAGGGATAATTAAAAAGTATTGTGCAGGAAATCAAGAACTTCTGCATATTCTTTTCACACATTCGCGTCAGGTGGCAGATCGTGCCTTGGCTATTTTGAAGTTACATCCAGAGTGGGTGGAGTCAGGAGAAATAGATCCCGTTTTCGTAGAGGAAGCGGCTATGTTGCACGATATTGGTGTCGTCTTTTGTGATGCAGCTAAGATTCATTGTTTAGGAACGCACAAGTATATTGAGCATGGTTATTTGGGGGCGAATGTGTTGCGTGAAGAGGGTTTGCCTCGACATGCTGCGGTAGCCGAACGGCACACAGGAACGGGAATAACGATTGAGCAGATTATTCAAGAGAATCTACCACTGCCTCTGCAAGATTATTCGCCTCGAACAATGGAGGAAAAACTCATTTGCTATGCCGATAAGTTTTATTCTAAAACCAAATTAGGACAAGAGAAACCAATGTCCAAGATTCGTCAGCATATGTGGCGCTATGGATCGGATGCTGTTGCTCGATTCGATAAGATGCGAGTGCTTTTCGAACCTAATCTCACCGTTTAATTCTCCGTTAAATCCCCGTTAATTCTCCCTTTAATCCATTGGTTTGCCACCTGTTTGCCCCTCACTTGCCTGCTATCTTCATCGTGACCTCATCGTGACCTCATCGTGACTTCATCGTGACCTTATCGTGACCTCACCGAAACTTTACCGTACTTTCACCGAGACTTCCTTGATGGATGCACGAGTGTTTTGTTCACTTTTTTTGAGGAAATTTAGCACATATCTTGCATATGTGCTTTTTTTTTTGTACCTTTGCAGCGATTATGACTCGATTAAGTGTAAATATAAATAAGGTAGCTACTCTGCGTAATGCACGCGGTGGTAATTTGCCTAATGTGGAGGCATTCGCGCAAGCTTGTGAATCGTATGGCGCGGCTGGTATCACTGTTCATCCCCGTCCTGATGAGAGGCACATCACACGCAAGGATGTCTATGATATTAAGGCGAATATCGTTCAGGAGTTTAATATCGAAGGAAATCCTGAACCTGCGTTTATTGACCTTGTCTTGGATGTGAAGCCTGCGCAGGTGACTCTTGTGCCTGACGCGCCTAATCAACTTACCAGTAATCATGGTTGGGATACCAAAACCCACCTCGCCAAACTCTCCGCTATTATTCAGCGTTTCAAGAATGTAGGAATCCGTGTTTCTGTTTTTGTGGATCCTGATCCTGAAATGGTAGAGTATGCGCATAAGGCGGGAGCCGATCGTGTTGAACTCTATACAGGTCCTTATGCTGAATTATATCCCGAAGACCCTGATAAGGCGATTGAGATGTATCGCCCTGCGGCGTTGAAAGCCAAAGAGTTAGGACTTGGGCTTAATGCGGGACATGATCTTAATTTGCAAAACCTCAGTGCTTTCGTCCAAGCTTTCCCTTGGTTGGATGAGGTGAGTATAGGTCAAGCGCTCATTGCGGATGCGCTGTACTTAGGATTAAAAGAAACTATTAAACAATACAAATATGCTCTTTCAAATTCAAACTAACATGGACACAATGATGACAGCCGTGCAAGATACAGTGGCTGTTTTGGAACAACCGATTGAAGAATCAATGAACCTCCTGACGATGGCTCAATACGGTGGGTGGATTATGATTGTTTTGGCACTATTGTTGGCTTTTGCCATCTATTTGTTCATCGAACGAATCGTAGTGCTTACCAAAGCGACAAAGGAAGATAAGACATTCATGAATCGTATTCGTGATTATATTAAAGATGGTAATATTGATTCTGCTACCAAATTATGTCAGCGCACCAATACTCCTTCTGCTCGTATGATAGAGAAGGGTATTACGCGTATCGGTCGCCCAATGCAGGATGTGCAAGTGGCTATTGAGAATGTGGGTAATCTGGAAGTTAGTTACTTGGAAAAAGGCCTTGTGCTGATTGCCACTATTGCTGCTGGTGCGCCTATGCTTGGCTTCTTGGGTACAGTGCTGGGTATGGTACAAACTTTCTTTAATATGGCGCAGAATGCGAGTGGCGTGATTGAGATTTCGTCTTTGTCTGAGGGTATGTATCAGGCTATGGTGACTACGGTAGGTGGTCTTATTGTGGGTATCTTGGCAATGTTTGCGTATAATTTCCTTGTTTCTCGTATTGACCGTGTTATTCGCCAACTCGAGTCGCGAACAATGGAGTTTATGGACTTGCTCAATGAACCTGTATAAGTAAATCGCAAAACCTCCAATTGTAAATCAAAATGGCTTTAAAGAAACGAAATAGGGTAGAGGCTTCATTTGCAATGTCGTCAATGACCGACCTCATCTTCTTGCTGTTGCTGTTTTTTGTTATGGTGAGTACGATGTCTTCGCCCAATGATATTAAAATCAACTTGCCACAAGCGCGTGCTAAATCTACTACGAAGCAGGTGGTCGCAAAAGTGAGTATTGACAATTTGGGCAACTATTATGTTGCTATTGGTCGTCAGAAACCTATGCCTATCTTGGCGGAAGATTTAGAGGCATATCTCTGTACCATTCAGCAACAAGATAGCGCAATGTATGTCGCATTGCATGCTGATCAAGATATCCCTTATCGTGATATTGTGAATGTGTTGGATATCGCTAATGAGCATAAGATGAAAATTGTTTTGGCTACGAAGAAGTGAAAGATGTTCAGTCACATATCATAGCGGGAATAGGAACAATTGTTCTATTGTTGCTGTTGTTATTGCTCCTTTTCAAGATTACAATGCATGCTCCCATTCAATTGGAAGACGAGGGTATTGTTATTACTTTTGGCAACGCGGACGAAGGTGGCGGTATGCCTGATGCCTTGCCGATGGATCCGATAGAGCAACCAGAACAGCAACCTGCTGCACCTGCGCCAGCCCCCGAACAACCATCTGACAATGATTTGCTGGTGCAAGAGAATGAAGAATCGCTCGCTTTGGCTCAACAAACGGAGGAGGAAGAGCAGCGAAAGGCGCAGGAAGAGGAATTGATTCGTCAGCAACAAGAGGCAGAAGCGCGAGCTGAAGCTGAGCGTATTGCCCGAGAACAAGCTTTGGCAGAGCAGAAGGCTAAAGAGCAGGAGAAAATAGACAAGGCACAAGCATTGGTTTCTATCTTCGGACAAGCGGCTACTACTGAAGGAGCGAATGCCAAGAATGCTGATGCGACACCTGCTGCTACCAGCAAAGGGAATCCTGTGGGTAAGAGCTTCGGTTCTGTGGATGGCAATATTTGGTCGCTGCAAGGGCGAACTTTGCTGGGGGATATGCCAAAACCTTCGAATGACTTTAAGGAGCAAGGAAAGGTGGTGGTCAATATTACTGTGGATAAATCGGGTAATGTGGTTGGAGCTTCTATTGGTGATGGCACCACAATCTCTGATAGATATACACAGCAATTGGCGTTAGATGCCGCGCGAAAAGCGAAGTTTACAGGTGGAGAAACACCTCAAAGAGGTACGATAATATATAATTTCAAACTCAACTAAATGTTTCTACAATGAATTACATTTTTTTAGACAATGGTTTCGAAGAGATTGAGGCTATTACCACAATTGATTTGTTGCGCCGTGCAAATATTGCACTAACTACGGTTTCCGTAACGGGAAAAGAATTGGTGATTGGCGCCCATAATATTACCGTGAAGACAGATGTGCTATTTGCGGATGCCGATTTTTCTGATGCAGAGATGTTGATTTTGCCAGGTGGTGCTACTAAACTGCATGAGTGCCAAGCCTTGTGCGATTTGCTTGTAGCGCATAACCAGCAAGACAAACTCATTGCTGCTATTTGTGCAGCTCCTTCTGTATTGGGTCGCTTGGGAGTCTTACAAGGTAAACAAGCTACTTGCTATCCAGGATTTGAAGAGTATTTGGGCGAAAGCTATATGGATGGATTGGTCGTGGAATCGAAAAATATCATTACCGCTAAAGGTCCTGGTTTAAGTGCTGACTTCGCATTTTGTATTATCGAGAAATTAGCTGATAGTGAGATCGCAGATCAAGTGTATGATGCTGCGCAGTATTAAAATAACCCATAATAATGCATAACTAATGAAAAAATATCTACTTTCTATTCTTGCTGTGTGCATGGCGTTGAACATGTCTGCACAGGAGACTGAGGCAAAAAAATCGCCTTGGTCATGTACTGGTGTACTCGGATTGAATGCCAGTGCAACGGGATTGGTTAATTGGGCTGCTGGTGGTAATAATAATATCAATGGAGTAGCGTTTGGCAAGGTTCGACTTCTTTATGCTGATGACAACTTGTCTTGGGAAACAAACCTTGATTTGGAATATGGACTCTCTTGGATTGATCAAGAGCATGATCCTCTCCAAAAATCCAGCGACAAAATTAATTTTAATACCAAACTCGGTTGGGAAATGGCTAAAACATGGTATTTGACAGCTTCTGCTGGTTTTCAAAGCCAATTTGCTCCGGGACGCACATATGGTGTTTCTGAGGCATATGATCCTATTATTTCTAAATTTCTTGCTCCTTCCTATACCGATATTTCTGTCGGTATTGATTGGAAACCAAATACGATTTTCTCGGTGTATATCTCTCCTGTAGCTGGTCGTCTAAGAACGGTATATGTCAGTGATGCTTTGGCTAAGAAGTATGCTGCTGACCAAGCAACTCTTGAACAAGAGTTGAAAGATAAATATGCTGTGTGGAAATACGAGGTTGATGAGCAAACAGGATTGGTGGAGAAGAGTTACGACTGCAATATGCGTGCAGAATTAGGTCTTTCTATCAAGGGGGCTATCAATTATACTTACAAGGATTTGAAAATCATCACATCACTCGGACTATACACGCCATACGCTTGGAACAAAACTAAGATTTATAAAGATGCTGAGGGACAGTATTATGCTGACTTAGGAAAAGGTAATCAGTCCTACGATGGTATGGAGTATGTTGGTTATCAAGACAATAATCAGCGTTTTGGTAATTTCGATGTGGACTGGGATACGGCTATTTCCTATCAATTCCTTAAATGCCTTAATGTCACTCTTTCTACTTCGCTCAAGTATTATAATGGCGTGAAGATTGCCAATGCCGATGGTGTGTTGGCTGAACGAGTGCAATTCAAGGGAACATTAGGTTTAGGCGTAGGTTATAGTTTTTGATGCGGGAATTTTGTCATTCCTGATGAATGAACTATGAAGTCGCTTTCTACACTTGAAAATAATCTACAAGAATTGCTGACGCAATATGCTCTTTTGCAGCAGCAGTTAGCAGAACTGACCCGCGAGAATGAAGATCAGCGTGAGGAGATTATGCGTACACACGCCGAGTTAGTACAACTCAAAGATGACTATAAACATCTTGAAATGGCACACGCTCTACTGGCAGAAAACGCAGATCAAGAGCAACGCGATAGAGTAAAACAACGCCTTACCAACCTCATCGCGCAAGTGGATAGAGCACTAGATGTGCTAACGAAATAAATAGTATTTAACACACGAAATACGGATACAAAATTGAGCGAACAACGCAAACAACATATCACTCTTCAACTGGATGCGCATCATATATCCTTGAATGTGCAGGCGGATAAGGAAGCGCTCTATCGTAATGCTGCGGAGCATATCAACGAACGCTATCGCTATTACCGTCGCTCGCTACCAGATAAATCGGTAGAATTGATTTGGGTATATGTGGCATTAGAGATGGCTGTCAATCTGCAAGCCGATGCACACGCACATCGTTTGCAACCAATTGATGAAAAAATACAAGAATTGAATCAACTGATAATAAATACATTAAAAAACAACTTAAAAGAATAAAATTATGAATTTTCTAATTGTAAACACATTAGTCTTCATTGTGGCTTTGATTATAGGAGCAGGTGTCTGTTATCTCCTTTTCCGCTACCATGCATCAGGAATTCTTCGCAAAGCGGAGGAAGAAGCTGAAGTAATCAAGAAGAACAAAATCGTTGAGGCAAAAGAAAAGTTTATTGCTCTCAAACTTGAACATGAAAATCATGTTCGCCAAGCAGAGCAAAAACTGCATCAACAAGAACAACGCGTACAACAACGCGACCAACAACTTAATCAAAAACAAAGCGAGGTACAACGGGCTCAAAATGAACTGAATAACCAACGCCAACAGATTGAAAACCAACAAAAAGCAATTGAGCACAAGTCCCAAGAGATTGACCGTTTGCAAAAAGCTGCGGAGCAACAACTCGAACAAATCTCAGGTCTCTCTGCTGAAGAAGCTAAGAAGCAACTGGTTGATGCCCTCAAAGACGAGGCTAAGACAGCTGCGATGGCGTATATCAACGAGACAATGGATGAAGCTCGTCTTACAGCTAACAAAGAGGCAAAGAAGATTATTATTCAGTCTATCCAACGCATTGCTTCTGAAGCTACAGTGGAGAATGCTGTGACAGTCTTCCATATTGATAATGACGAGGTTAAAGGTCGTATTATTGGTCGTGAGGGTCGCAATATCCGTGCTTTGGAAGCAGCTACAGGCGTGGAGATTGTGGTGGATGATACACCAGAGGCTATCACCCTTTCTGCTTTTGACCCAGTGCGTCGAGAGATTGCGCGTCTTTCACTTCACCAATTGGTGCAAGATGGTCGTATCCACCCAGCTCGTATTGAGGAGGTTGTAGCGAAAGTGACTAAGCAAGTAGAAGAGGAAATTCTTGAGACGGGTAAGCGTACTACTATTGACCTCGGTATTCATGGTATGCACCCAGAGTTGGTTCGCCTTATTGGTAAGATGAAATACCGTTCAAGTTATGGTCAAAACCTGTTGATGCACGCACGCGAGACGGCTAACCTATGTGCTGCTATGGCTGCGGAGCTCGGATTGAATGTGAAGAAAGCACGCCGTGCTGGTCTTCTCCATGATATTGGTAAGGTTAGCGACGAGGATATGGAGATGCCACACGCACAATTGGGTATGCGTCTATGTGAGAAATATGGTGAGAAACCAGATATTTGCAATGCTGTAGGTGCACACCACGAGGAGTGTGAGATGGAGTCCATTATTGCTCCTATCGTTTTGGCTTGTGATGCTATATCAGGTGCTCGTCCTGGTGCTCGTCGAGAGATTGTGGAAGCATATGTAAAACGCCTCAACGATCTCGAACAAATAGCAATGTCCTATCCTGGAGTTACCAAGACATATGCGCTGCAAGCTGGTCGCGAATTGCGTGTGATTGTTGGTGCAGACAAACTCAGCGATAAAGAGACGGAGTTGCTTTCATTTGATATTGCTAAGCGTATTCAAGATGAGATGACTTATCCAGGTCAAATTCGTATCACTGTTATTCGTGAAACACGAGCTGTTTCCTACGCTAAATAATAGCAAGTACGCGTTTATATATCAAAAAATGGTTTGCCCAATTGGCAAACCATTTTTTCTCTCTATGAGCGATTGAAGATTAGTTCTATAAAAGTATATAGGATTTAATACGACTCATTCTCGTTAGGGAAGGTGGATTGTTTGACAGAATCAATGTATTCGCCTACAGCACCTTTCACCGCTTCGCCCAATTGGGCAAAATGGCGTAGGAACTTAGGCTTGAATCCTTGATTAAGTCCCAACATATCGTGCAAAACCAATACTTGTCCGTCGGTGACATTACCTGCTCCGATACCGATAGTAGGGCAGGATACAGCTTTGGTTACTTTTTCAGCCAATGCTGCAGGAATCTTTTCCAGCACGATAGCAAAGCAGCCTGCTTCATCCAATAGTTTGGCATCGCGCAGCAGTTTCTCGGCTTCAGCGTCTTCTTTGGCGCGCAGACCATATCCTCCTAATTGATTGACACTCTGTGGGGTAAGACCAAGATGACCCATCACAGGGATACCTGCCTGCACCATATGGCGGATAGCGGGCAGAATCTCTTCGCCACCTTCGAGCTTGAGTGCGTCCGCACCTGACTCTTTCATCATGCGTAGGGCATTGCGTACGGCATCTTCTTCGCTGACTTGGTAGCTACCAAAAGGCATGTCCAGTACGACCAAACAATGTTTGGCTGCACGCACTACACCGCGCGCAAGGAAGATCATCTCGTCCACGGTGATGGGGAGCGTGTAGGCGTTGCCGCATACGATATTAGAAGCACTATCGCCTACAAGAATCATATCAATACCAGCTTCATCGAGTAGGGTAGTGAGTGTGAAATCATAACTGGTAAGCATGGCTATCTTTTCGCCTTGCTGCTTCATTTGGCGCAGACGGGTTGTTGTCATGCGCGTAGTATGTGTGTGTACAGACATGATTATTTACGATTTGACTATTTACAATTTACAAATAGACTGCAAAGTTACTGTTTTTTGAGCAGATATGCAAAAAAATGATAGAAAATTGCATTTTTTTTCAAAAATATTTGGTCATGTCAAAAAAAAGCAGTACCTTTGCACTCGCTTTCGGAAAGGAAGTTTGACATAACAAATTGGTGCGGTAGTTCAGTTGGTTAGAATACATGCCTGTCACGCATGGGGTCGCGGGTTCGAGTCCCGTCCGCACCGCAAGAAGGAGATGCAAAGTGCATCTCTTTTTTGTGGTATTAGGACAGCGAGAACTCGCGAATACGCACTACGCTGGTCGCGGGTTCGAGTCCCGTCCGCACCGCAAGAAGCAATCCGAGAGGGTTGCTTTTTTTGCGATATAGCGTTTGGATTCCGGAAACTGGTGTCCAGAAGCCAAATAAACAAATCGCCATTGACTACCTGTCAATGGCGATTTGCTTGTTCCGACCTTTCGCTTTATACCGTTGCCTCTATATTCCACATAAAAGCACGCACACCTACTTCCTCGTTGCGCTTGTCGAGTTTCTTAACGGCTTCGAGCAACACGGGGGCTTTCTCGTCGGACACGATAGTGATGACGCAAGAGTTCATCTCTGGCCAAGCATGGGTGCCACGGCGTGGTTCACCATTCTTGCTTCCACGACCTTGCACATCCTCGAAGAAAGTAAAGCCGCGTATCTCTAACATATCAAGCATATATTCTACACGCTCAGTGTTAGCTTGATTAAAAATAATCATTACAGATTTCATAATTACATTTGGATTAAGGAGCTTATTTTTCGTTTTCTTCGCAGTCTTTCACTTCAATATCCATGAAGATGAATTGTTCGCGGACTTTCTTGAGTTTGTCGCGCTCACCTTTCTTTGACATTGCACCATATACCACAGGCACGATATATAGGGTCAAGAAAGTAGCCACTGTCAAACCACCGATAACGACGATACCCAATGGACGCCACATCTCGGCACCTTCACCTTGGCTCACAGCCATTGGCACCATACCAAGGATAGTGGTAAACGCGGTCATCAACACAGGACGCATACGGCTCTGACCAGAAATTTGGATTGCTTCATTCAGGTCGTGTCCTCGCTCGCGCATGAGGTTGATATAGTCCACCAGCACAATACCGTTCTTCACTACGATACCCACCAGCAAGACGATACCCAACGCACCAATCATATCCAGCGATACGCCTGTAATCCACAGCGCCAAAATCACACCCGAGAGCGCAAATGGCACGGTAAACATGATGATACCAGGATTACTGAATGACTCAAACTGGCTCGCCATTACAATATACACAAGGATAAGAATCAAAGCACCCAACATACCCAGTTTGCCAAACGACTCTTGTTGATCCTCATATGCACCTGCCAAACGGATGGAATAACCTGCTGGCTTGTCAATTTGAGGCAGTACTTGGGTTTGAATAGCTTGTGCCAACTCACCGAGTGAAGTTTCGTATGGGGTAACTTTCACAGTCACAATACGCTGACGCGACTTACGCACGATTTTTGGTGGTGCCCAATACTCGTCCACCGAGCAGATCTCTGAGAGTTTGATGGTTTGTCCCATTGGTGTTGGGATAGAGAAGTCGAGCACATCAGAGATAGAGTTTCGATTCTCCTCTTTCAAGCGCACCAAAATATCATACTCATCGCCATCCTCCTTCAAGAATCCCACAGCCATACCATTAACGCGGTTACGCAGGTAAGACGAGATAGTCGCAGAGGTCAATCCGTGGCGAGAAGCCTTCTCCTTGTCCACGATGATCTTGATCTCAGGGCGATCGTCATCACGGTCAGAGAATACATCGCGAGCACCAGGAAGTTCTTTGGTAAGGGCGATGATTTGCTGAGCCATTTGGTTGGTGATATCAAAGTCATAGCCATAAATCTCTACATCTACCGTATTACCACCACCAGGACCGCCGCTACTGATAGAAGCTTGGTATTCAATGATTTCGGGGTATTGAGCCAACTCCTGACGCAACACTTCGGCAATTTGCCAAATGGTGCGTTCGCGCTCCCATTTCTTGTTCAAGCGAATGGTCATAGAGATGGTATTATTCATCGTGGTGGAGAAGATCGCACCTGTACCATCATCATCGTTGCTACCCGCAGAGGTTGAGATCATCTGAATCTCTGGCACGAGCAGCATGAAACGCTCCTCCAACTGGCGGGCAGTCTTCACGGTCTCTTCGATGCGTGTACCGCGTTGCAATTCCACAGTTACACTCAATCGAGCATTGTCTTGTTGTGCCATAAAGTCGGTTCCTACTTTGCCCATAATGAATGGTAACAGCGAAGCAGCAAAGAATACGAACAATGCAATGATTGTCAATGCTTTGTGACGCAAACACCAACCGAGTGACTTAGCATAGGCAGCATCCACCTTATCAAGGAATGCTACAACAGTACGGTCGTACCAACTCTTCTTTGCACTCTCATCAATCAGTTTACCATTCTCTACACGGAATTTTCTTGCCTTCAGTAATTTAGAGCAAAGCATAGGGGTCAATGTGATAGCAATCACGGTAGAGGTACAGCAAACCACAGTAACAATCCAGCCCAATGACTCGAACATGATACCAGCCATACCGTCCATCATAGTCAGTGGCACGAATACAGCCACGAGTACCAAAGTGGTGGCAATAACGCTGACCCATACCTCGTTGGTCGCGTAGATACTTGCCTCACGAGGGTTCTCGCCACGCTCGATGTGACGGGTGATATTCTCCAACACCACAATTGCATCGTCCACCACCATGCCAATTGCGATACTGAGCGAACAGAGTGATATAATGTTGATGCTCGAATCTGCCATTTTCAGGTAGATGAAGGCAACAATCAACGAAATTGGAATAGTGAGCGAGATGATAATCGTCGCACGCCATTTACCCAAGAAGAACAACACCACCAACACCACGAACAAGAGCGCGTACAACACAGACTCCTCCAACGAGTTGATACTATTGCGGATATTGTCCGCCGAGTTGTAGATCTCTTGAATCTTCACATCGGTTGGCAATTGCTTTTGAATCTTTGCCAACTCCTCTTGTACATCCTCGCAGACTTGCACGGTGTTAGAACCCGATTGCTTCGCCACAATCAGACGCGCGGCCTCACGACCGTTGGTCTTCTCGTCCAATGAGAGGTCCTTGATCGTATCACGCACAGTAGCAATATCGCGCACAAACACTTGTTGTCCTTGTGGGGTGATAGTCACCATCAGGTCGTTGATTTCGCTACTCTCGATGAACTCAGAGCGTACTTGCATTTGGTATTGCTCCTTCTCCATCTTCACCGTACCCGAAGACAGGTTGAGGTTGTTGGCAGAGATTACTTGACCCACTTGCTCCAAGGAAATACCGTATGCATCCAACTTCTGTTGGTCGATATCCACATACACATAGCGGTCTGGCGCACCAGATACCGATAAGTTACCGATACCGTTAATCTTATTGAGTTGTGGAATCACCTCATCGTTGAGGATTTTGTCGAGCGCAGGATACGACTCGTCTGCCGTGATAGCATATTGGCAGATAGGCATGGTGCTTGAGGAAAACTTAAACACCATAGGCGACGAACAACCGTCTGGCAACTGGTTCTTCGCCATATCGCAGAACGACCGCACATCGTTGACGGCTTCCGTAATATCGCATCCCCATTCCAATTCCAATACTACAAGACTGACATTATCCTTGCTGGTCGAGTTGATATACTTCAAGTTATCCACCGAAGTCAAACTGTTCTCCATAATCTTGGAGACATTCGTTTCTATCTCCGAGGCGGACGCTCCTGGATAGGTGGTCATCACCATCACATATGGAGGATCCATCTCTGGGAACTGATCCACAGGTAGTTGCACAAAGCAGAACAGACCTATGATCATCACCGCAACGAACACCAGCATGGTCGTTACGGGGTTTTTAATCGCGGTTTTATAAATTGCCATAGTCGTTTAGAATTTATTTCACTTCGATTTTCACACCATCCACCAATTTGCTTTGACCTTTGTAGATGTACTCTACGCCAGCGTGTATCTCTGGCGCGATGATTTCGATTTGCTCGTCAAAGCGTTGACCGAGTTTCACGCTCACACGCTTAGCATAGCCATTCTCGTTGATGAACACAAAACGCTCGTTCGAACCAATCAATTTCTCTACCGATTGATAAGGCACCACAATAGTGTTCTCCTTGCCAAGTCCAAGAGTAGTAGTCACATACATACCAGGACGCAACTTCTCGCTGGCATTAGGAATCACCACCTTGCATTGGAAGGTGTGGCTCGCTGCATCGATAGTTGGATATACCACCTCGATAGTTGCAGCGAAAGTCTCCTCTGGATAAATATCGCTCTTCACAGTGAGTTTCATACCTTCCTTGATCAAAGGATAGTATGTCTCTGGCACTGCAATTAGCGCTTTCAACTTCTTCACTTGGGTCAAAACCACGATTGGCTGACCGCCGTACAACTCGCCATCCTCGTAGGTCTTAGCAGAGATAACACCCTCAAAAGGAGCTTTCACATAGGTATTCTTCTCCAAGAAAGAGAGGTTTTGCTTCAATTGGTCATAACCCACCTTCGTTTGGTCGTAGGTCTGTTGGCTCACACTACCCGTGGCGAGCAATGCTTCCAAACGGCTCATCTCTACTTCCAAGTTAGCTAGTTGGATCTTGCTGGTGAGGTATTGATTCTGATCCATACGCACCAACATATCACCTTCTTTCACGCGGTCACCTACCTCCACGAAGATATGCTCAATCTTACCAGTGAGCGAAGGTGCCACATTTTGTGTCAAATAACCTTGAAGGTTAGTACTAATATTGAGCACACGCTCAATCTCATGATTTTCGAGGATCATGGTGCTTACCACTTCCACGCGCTCCGCCTCTTGAGTAGCTTGAGCGTCTTTCTTGCCGCAGCCAATCAGACATACAGCTGCCGCCATCATTAATACAATCTTTTTCATTTATCTGTTGTTATTTTGTTATCAGTTTTATTGGGGTGTCCGGCTGCCAGCTTCCGGTAGCCCAGTATATAGTCTCCCGGCGTCCGGCTATCCGGAATTACAAGTTCAAGAACTTCTCTAACTCCACTTGTGCATTCACCAATGTCAATACCGCTTGCACATAGCTACTTTGCGCGGTGATGAGGTCGTTGCTCGCATTCACGAGGTCAAGGTTCGAAGCCGCGCCTTGGTTGAACTTGTTGGTAGTTGACTCAAACACGCGTTGCGTCACCTCCATATTATCCTTCTCGTTCATATAGGTCTCATAGCCGTTTTGCAGGTTGTAGCGCAATTGCTCGTTTTGAATTCCGAGGTTATTGGCTGTCTCTGCAAATGTATTGCGCGCTTCTTCCAATGCAATCTTCTTCTCCACCACACCTGCGGCACGCTTACCCGATGACCACAATGGCATGGAAACGGAGAATGCAACAGTATAAGGTGAACGCATCATAGAGAATCCTCCATCTTTACTATCTACATAATGAGAGGCTTGGACTGCGGCAGAAACAGTAGGACCATACGCCCAACCTGCCATATGCACATTCTTCTTCGCCAACTCTACATTCTTCTCCAGCAGTTGGTAGTTGAGGTTGTTCTCCAAGATAAAGTCGTTACCCAGCAATGTCAATACTGCTTCAGCAGAAAGGAAATCTTCCAATGTAGAAGTCAGTACCAATTCGGTCTCTGCTGGCACATCCAGCAGCACCTTCAACGCATTCAACGCCAATTGTGTACTACGCAAATTCGCATTGATATTGTTTTTCAATGTATTCACACGCACCTTAATTAGGTCGGCAGTTGTTTGTTCTGCAGCACCTACATCCACGCTGCGTTGGGTCATCTCTGCCATCTGCTCGATGTTTGCCAATGAGCTCTCCAGCAATGTCACCACATTTTGCAGCACCAACACACTTGTATAACTGGTCTTGATGTTTGCACGCAAGTTGTCCTCCGACTGTTGAAGATTCAACTTCTGCATGTCAATCGCCACATTGTTCAACAACGCACCCACGATTGCTTGACCATTGATTCCTACAGCGGCTGTAAGAGAAAATGTCCAAGGCGACATTGATTTGGGTGCTTCAAGTGGATTTAATGAGATTTTCTTTTCTACAAGTTTTCCCGTAACGGAATCCTCCTCTAGCATGAGATTTTTGCTAACTCCCCCATCCAATGATGGCAACATACTCGCAATCGTCTGCCAACGCTGAGCATACGCTTTTTGCACCGCCAAACTGGCGTTTCTCAAACTGCGGTTGGTCTCCACCGCATAATCTTGCGCCTCTGCGAGGCTTAGGTTTAATGTCGCAGGCACCTCACGCACCTCAGCTTTCTTCGTAGCTGCCATCACATGATCTTCTGCCTGCATGCCGTTCGCCAAAAACGCGAACAAGCCAATGGCTAAAACAATTTTTTTCATCATCTTTTATACCTTATATATTATATATTATTTTTCACTTTCTCTCTCAACCGCAGCAAACCGCTTTCGCTCAATATACCTCGCATCAAAATATCCATTCTCTGATGTCCTATGCGATGTACTTCCTCTTTGGTCATTTGCCCGCCTGTTATCAAATCCAGCAATCGGTATTGCATGTCTAGGAACATCATCGCCACCACATC
>JAGBZD010000064.1 GCA_017628395.1 Paludibacteraceae bacterium
CAACACCTTAGCGATAGGAGCCAAGCAGTTGGTTGTACAAGAAGCGTTAGATACGAATTGTGTACCCTTAACATAAGTCTTCTCGTTTACACCGCATACGAACATTGGAGTGTCGTCCTTAGAAGGAGCAGACATAACCACATATTTAGCACCAGCCTCCAAGTGAGCTTGAGCTTTATCTTTAGAGAGGAACAAACCTGTAGATTCAACTACATACTCTGCACCTACCTCATCCCATTTCAAATCAGCTGGGTTACGCTCTGCAGTTACACGGATAACCTTACCGTTAACGATAAGCTTGCTGTTCTCAACATCAGCCTCGATAGTTCCTTCGAACTGACCGTGCATGGTGTCGTACTTAAGCATGTAAGCCAAATAATCTACTGGGCAGAGGTCGTTGATACCTACGATCTCGATGTCATTGCGTTTCATAGCAGCACGGAAAACGAAGCGTCCGATACGGCCAAAACCATTGATACCTACTTTTGTCATTGTTGTAAAAGTTTTTAAAAAATTAATATTAATTTTGTTTCTATTGTTTCGTTTTTGAAAGCCCTTCCCTTTAGGGAGAGGGGTAGTGTAAGCCCTTTTTCTCAAAATCGGTGCAAAATTACAGAAAATTTGTGAAACCTGCAAATTTTTTATATATTTGCTATTTTTGTTTTACAAAAAAGTGCATTTTGTGGTCATTTTCGCCCAAAATCGGCAGGAATCTCACCCCAGCGCTCTGTCTCCCACTTGTAGATGGGTGTTGTCCATGTGTTTTCATGTAGCCATTTTTCGGCGGCGCGCACTGCCAACAACAGGTCCTGATTCTTGGCGTTCCACTCCAGTTTTGTCTTGCATTGCTTCTGCCTTACCCACGAAATGGCAGTTTTGCTGTCCGAGTACAATGCCCAAGGTAAATTGTTGATTTTCAAATATGCCAACCCGAGCACGATAGCCAAGAACTCGCCAATATTATTCGTTCCATCCACATATGGACCACGATGAAAAACCTGTGTCCCTGTGTCGGCTATGACCCCGCGAAATTCCATCAGTCCAGGATTGCCTGAACAGGCGGCGTCCACTGCGAGAGCGGGGAGGAGAGGAGATAGATCGCTTCGCTGTAGATCGGCACAAAGAGCATGTAGATCGCTCGCGCTGCTCGCTGTAGTTCGCTTCGCTATAGCATTGCGAGTGATGTAATCTTCGGGATTGGCGGCGAAAGCCGCTTCGGCTTCTGCACGGGTAGCAAAACCTTTGTATTTGGCAGCAACTCCTTTCACTTGCGCTTCGCACGCAGCCCATGAGTCGTATATTCCCGCCTCACGACCTTGCCAAACTACATAAAATTTTGCTTTTTGTTTTGCCATGTAAGAAAAAAGTAGTATCTTTGCATCGAAGTTTGGTAGCTCCATCGGGAATCGAACCCGAATCTAAGTCTTAGGAGGACCTTATTCTATCCATTGAACTATAGAGCCGCGAATTGCGGCGCAAAGGTACAACTTTTTTTTGACATATGAAAGAAATACTTGATTTTTTGACAGAATTATCCTGTAATAACAATCGCGAATGGTTTAATGCGCACAAAGATTGGTACCGTGATTGCCATCTGCGATTTGAGCAGTTTACTGCCAATTGGTTGGCTCGCCTTGCAGACATAGATCCTGAATTGGCAAGTTTGCAGCCGAAGGATTGTATTTGGCGCATCTATCGCGATGTGCGTTTCTCGCATGACAAACGCCCCTTCAAGGAATGGTTTGGTGTGTTCCCTGCGGCAAAAGGCGGCAAGAAAAGCGATAGAGGCGGGTACTATATTCATATCCAACCCGGTAAATGTATGTTCGCAGGTGGTATGTGGTGCCCTAACAAAGACTTGCTGCACGCTGTTCGCCGAGAGATATTGGCGAACTATGACGAGGTGGAGGACATCTTTTCTAATCCTTTGACCAATAGATATTTCCAAGACTTTGACACCGACCAGATGCTCAAGAAAGTGCCACAGGGTTTCCCCACTGACTTTGTGCATGCGGATTGGTTGAAACGCAAAGCATATACTTTTTCTACGCCGCTAACGAATGAACAAGTGTGTAGTCTTGATTTCTTGGATTTGGTGACGGATATCTCTCGTGCAGCCAAACCGATTAACGATTTTCTCAACTATACTTTTGAGGAATACGGAGAGTTTCCTGATAGACGATAAAACAAAATCCCCAGCGGTTGGCTGGGGATTTTGTTTGGTTATCGGATATTGGAATTAGAGCAATTCTACTGAGCGGTTGACAAACTTAGCCAACGCCTCGCCCTTCAACTGACCTGCTGCCAACATGGCAATGTCGATAAGTTGGTGAATCTTCTCAGACGATGTTGCGTATGCTGTGTATTGCTCTTTGAGTTGCATCTTCAATGCCGCCAACTCTTTGGTTACATTGGTTACAGCATCCTTCTCCTCTTGGCTGAGGTCGGCGTCTTTCTTGCCCTTTTGTGCCTCTTGCAAGGTAGCCTCCTCTGCTTTCTTGGCTGCTATTTGCTCCAAGAGTGGGGTAGTGCCTTCAGCGCAAGCGGTAGTAATCTCGCCGAGCAATGCCTTCACCTTGTCGTTGGCAGTGTTGATGACCAAGTTGTATTGGTCGGGCATATTGCCATAGAATGACATGCCTTGTTGGTGAGCTGACATCTCCTTCATACGGCGCATGAACTCGTTTTGGGTCAAGAAAACAGGAAGCGCATCTGCAGAAACGGCCTCTAAACTTACATCATAGCGGGTTTTATCGGTTTTTGGCAACAGAGATTCAAAGGTGTAGCGAAGTGCATCTTCCTCATTGGCTGTGAGTTCTACTTTCGCTTTGTCTTCTTTTTGAATGATGTTTTCGATGACATCGGAGTCCACGCGCACAAAACGAATGGCACCTTTCTTGTCATCAGAGTCGGTTGTGTGCTCAAAGCTCTTTTGCTCAAATTGTGACATAGCGTGCACATCTAACTCGCCGTCCATTAGGAGTACATCATAGCCTTTCTCCTTCGCGCGTTGGATATAGGCATAGCTGGCATCGGCATCTTGTGCGTAGAGCATGATGATGTCGCCATTCTTATCGGTTTGCGCCTCTTTGACTTGCACCTTGTACTCGTCGAAAGTGAAGTACTTGCTATCCAAGTTCTTTAGGAGGGCGAAGCCCACAGCGCGGTCATAGAACTTCTCATCGGATAGCATACCATATTGGATAAAGAGCTTGATGTCGTCCCATTTCTTCTCGAAATCTTCGCGGTCGCTGCGGAATATCTCTGCCAATTTGTCAGCCACTTTCTTAGTAATGTGGTTGGAGATTTTCTTCACATTGTTGTCGCTCTGCAAGTACGAACGGCTCACATTGAGTGGAATATCTGGTGAGTCAATCACGCCGTGAAGCAATGTCAAGTATTGTGGCACGATGTTCTCCACCTCATCTGTTACAAACACTTGGTTGCAGTAGAGTTGGATCTTATTGCGTTGAATATCAATATTATTCTTGATGCGAGGGAAATACAGGATACCCGTCAAATTGAATGGATAATCCACATTCAGGTGGATATGGAAGAGTGGCTCATCCATCTGGTGAGGATAGAGCTGATGGTAGAACTTCTTGTAGTCTTCCTCGGTCAAATCTGCAGGCTTGCGTGTCCAAGCTGGATTGACATCGTTGATGATATTCTCCTCGCCAGTCTCGACTTGTTTGCCGTCCTTCCACTCTTTTTTCATGCCAAAAGCAATCTCCACAGGCAAGAACTTGCAGTACTTGGTCAGCAAACCTTCCACGGTGCTATCTTCCAAATACTGTGTATATTCCTCGTTGATATGCAGCACGATATCCGTTCCGCGCTCGGCTTTGATGGTCTCTTCCATGGTGTATTCGGGCGAACCGTCGCATGACCAGTGTACCGCCTTTGCGTCCTCTTGGTAACTGAGAGAGAAAATCTCCACCTTGTCTGCCACCATGAAGGCAGAATAGAAACCAAGACCAAAGTGACCGATGATGGCAGCAGCGTTGTCTTTGTATTTGTTTACAAACTCCTCTGCACCAGAGAAGGCAATTTGGTTGATGTATTTATCCACTTCTTCGGCGGTCATACCGATACCGTGGTCTTGCACGGTGAGGGTCTTTTTCTGTTTGTCAATAAGTACGCGTACGCGTGTATCGCCCAGTTCACCTTTGGCTTCGCCTACACTGGCGAGGGTTTTCAATTTTTGTGTAGCATCTACTGCGTTACTGATCAACTCACGGAGAAATATCTCGTGATCGGAATAAAGAAACTTCTTAATGACGGGGAAGATATTATCTGATGTTACCCCAATATTACCTTTTTTGCTCATAAGTATATTATAGTTTTAATAGTTTCAAATGGTTTTAATAGTTACAAAGGAAATAATACAAATTCCTTGCCAAACTATTTTTGCCCATTTTCTACTGCCAAAATGGCAGAGAAGAAGCATTCTCTTCGCACAATAACTACACTATTTGAAGCAAATATAGGGCATCCGAAATACTAAAAAGTGCGGATTAGTAATGATTCGCGATTTTTTATTTGCGCAAGTCAGAAAAATATACTACCTTTGCGCCTTGAATGAAAAAGAATAGTATCATATTCGTTTGTTTGACGCTGTTGCTGATGGTTTTGGCATTGTTGGATACATGCAGTGGCTCGGTGTGGATATCGCCTCATCGCTTTGTAGATATTGCCAATCACCAATCGCCAATCGCCCATATTCTTCTCCAATTGCGCATACCTAAGATGCTAACCGCGATATTGGCGGGTGCTTCGCTCTCGGTGGCGGGATTGATGATGCAGACGCTCTTCCGCAATCCATTGGCAGGTCCTTATATCTTAGGCGTTTCTTCTGGTGCAAGCCTTGGTGTAGCGGTAGTGACAATGTGTGGTGTAGCATTGGGTAGTAGTGGTTTGATTAGCGGAGCCGCGATTGCGGGCAGCGTGCTGGTAATGCTGTTGGTAATGCTGATTGCCAAACGAATACAAAGCAATGTGACACTGCTCATTGTAGGTATGATGGTTGGCAATATCGCGGGTGCATTGGTGAATATGATTCAGAACTTCGCCAATCCGGATTCGCTTAAACTCTTTGTTGTTTGGACATTGGGTTCACTTGGCGGAGTAGGGTGGAATGAATTGCCTACACTTGCCGCAGGTATTGCCATGGCTGTTGTATTCGTATTGTTGCTTATCAAACCGCTCAATGGTTTGTTGTTGGGGGAAGATTATGCGCGCGGATTAGGAATCAATGTGGAGTGTACGCGTTGGATGATGGTTGTGGCATCATGTTTGTTGGCAGGTAGTGTGACGGCATTCTGTGGACCAATTGCTTTTATTGGTGTGGCAGTCCCTCATATCGCACGCGGCGTGTTTGCCACCAGCAACCACCGCCTAACAGTACCAGCTTCCGCACTAATCGGAGCGAATATACTGCTGATTTGCGATATCCTTTGCAATTTGAGTACTTATTCCTTGCCAATATCCACCATGAGTGCCCTCTTTGGCGCACCAATCATTTTGTGGATTGTCCTTAAAAAGAAATAATTAGCACACCTTATATAACTATGAAACCCTTACAACTCTTAAAACTCTTTCCTCTCTTTCTTCTCCTTATTGGTTGCCGCACACAGCAATCCTTTCCTATTAAGGATAGGGTGGGAGGAGGTTTCACACCAGATACTACCATTCTCCCATCTTTCCCTGCGGAGGCATTATATGTGTTAGGTGCTAAGTGGGAGGCGGATAGTATGTTGCAGCAGGAGCAAAGCATTGCCGATTACATGGAGCAAGAACTCATGCGCTTGTATCCCGAAAAGGCATATAAGGGGTATATCAACAAACTCTGTTCGGTGGCAGACCGCTTGCTGGTTAGTTCGGCGCAACGCCCTACGCTCTTTGTCCCCAAGCAACAGGAGATACGATTTGTGCAAGCTCATTCATCCAGTAGCGCGTTGTACGCTGTGTTAGATTCGTTGTCGGCAGATGAGGAACTGCAGGTGCTGGAACTCACGCCGCAAGAAGAGGTAGATTGGCTACAATTGCAGGCTTTAGTGCATGCAGAGCAGCCGCTTACCCGCGAAGCGTTTGATACATTGGATATATCGTATTTTGATGAGGAGAATATCCTACTCACGCTGCTATTGTGGCGCGGACCAAGGATGTTCTACCGCGTGTTGCAGAGCAAGGCGCGTGCGGAGAAACTGGCGTATTACTATTATGGCGATGCGACAAATAACGGTCGTCCTGGCGATGCGTTCAAGCATATTTATGTGAATGTACTACTGCGCACCTATGTAGGCGAGTGGCTTTCGCATGCGATTATGGATGTGTTTTGGGAGTGGAAGAACCCTAATGCACCGTGTGATTATTATATGGATATGCACAATAATATCATCGGTCGTCAAACGCGCTACGCGGATTTTACGACGATTGACACGCAGTGCAATGCCGATATGCGCCATTGGCTGCTATGGGCAGAGAATGTGCAGCATTTCATTCAGGATTCGGTGAATGGTGATTTTCAGGGTTGGGATAAAGAAACGCCCACTTTCATCGTGGAACCCGCTGCCAAGGAGGTAAGCAAAGAACAGTATATCTACTGGGGAAAATAGGATGATATACCGCGCACTATGTTCGCTGTTAGACCTATTCATGATCTATCATCCCAATGATTTCTTTAGGGGTATTTAGTACATAGTCCGACTCTTGCATCAGTTGCTCTCTCTCGTGTTCTCTAACACCCCAAGTGGCCAACGCAAAATCAATACCAGCTCCTTTAGAAGACAGTAAATCAATGACTTGATTGCCAATAGACAGTACTTTACTTGCATCGCAACCCAATATCTCTAAGGCGCGGAGCATAGGTGCAGGATGGGGCTTTTGGTGACCTACATCAAATCGAGTGACCATACCCATCAGAGGTAGGTTAAAGCGTTTCAACTTGTTGGTGCGGCGCTTCACTGCTCCAGTAACCAGAACGGTCTTTATACCATTCTCACGAATAAAGTTCAGCACTTCTGCCATACCATCATACTCTTTGTAGCCATCAATGGTTTTGTCAATATCTCTCCAGATTTGATGATACTCAGGGCTCATACGCTTCACTTGTCTGAGTTGGCGGAGCAGAGGATCCACGATGCT
Organism: Paludibacteraceae bacterium; assembly: GCA_017628395.1. Classification (GTDB taxonomy): domain Bacteria; phylum Bacteroidota; class Bacteroidia; order Bacteroidales; family Paludibacteraceae; genus Colicola. The sequence goes on from JAGBZD010000064.1 coordinate 7,147, forward strand.
TGTGTCGTACAGGGTGCCATCAAGATCAAAGATAATAGCTTCATACTTCTTTGATGTGTTTTCAAGGGTGTTGGTGTCTACAGAATGGTTCATAAGATAAAGAATTAAGGGGACTATATACGAGTTGACACTGATTTTATTTTAGACAACAATTAAGGTCAATTTTGATGTCAATTATCGTCAACTCAAGGAGCATATTTTGTTTGAGTAGGAAGAATGCGCTTGGCGCATTGGCAACTCAAAACAAAATAAGGAGATAGATAATAACCACAAGTGTCAACAGGCATATAAATCCCAAAATTAATGGTTCTACTATTTATATATATACGCTGGAATGTGCCAGAAAGAACATGCCGACGGCTATGCCGAGGCCATGTGGCTTTGCTCGAGGGCTGCCACTATGGTATTTTCGATGCACGCATAGGCATAGACCTCAAACAGCACTCTTGTCTCAGCTTTATAGCCTTCAGCTGCTTTGCAGAGGGCTTCGTAGCCGATGTGTAACAAATGTTTTTGCTTGATGGTTTGTGGCAAACGCTGTACTTTGTCGCCCACGATGACCATTTCGATAAGGTCGAGGTTGGTCAATACGAGTAAATGACTTGGGATAACTGTGTTTTTTCTCTCTTGCTTCATATTCATATAATTTATGTTTATCTATTCTACTATATACGCCCTATAGGCTCCTAAAGAACCTTCAGTGTGATTTTTCTCAGAAATGTCCCTAGGCTGGTACATTTCTGAGTTTCTCGAGTGCATTTCTGCAAATCCTATTGATCGATTGGGTAGTCATGTGGTATTTCTCGGCCAACTGCAGAGTGGCAAGAGGTTCTTCCATGAGGTCAATATCGTACTTGTTGCAGAGGATATCTTTCTCGCGATTGCTTAAGTTAGCACTTCGTATCAGGTTTCTAACCCAAATTTGGTTTTGGTTGCTATTCTCAAACTCCAAGGTTGACTCAATGTCCTCTTGAAGCGAGTTGCTTGCGATAGACTCCTCATCGCTTGGCTCGTGCAGAGAGCAGTCCTCCTCGAAGGTGTAGCAGTACAGCTCGGTAGAGAAATCTTTTCGCTTGATGGTCTTTTCATAAGCCTTCACAAGGTCGATAAAGTTATTATGAAGCGCTCGCCTCGCATAGGTTCTATAGGATGCTTCTCCGCTGGTTTTGTGGTACTTAGCCGCCTTATATAGAACTTCATACCCCCATTGTGCGAAATCATCTTCTTCCAAAAAGCTGCAGGAGCATACTGCTTTGTTGGTAGCCACCACCTCGCTTATTAGATCAAGATTGGCCATTGCTTGTTGATGACTTGGGTTAACTGACTCATTGTTAGATACGAACATGCTGTTTTTCATCATAATATTTCTATTTTTAATTGGACGCTGCAAAGATATGCTATTTTTTTTAAACAAAAAAAATACCATCAAAAAATGCCATCACCACCCATTCTATCCCCTATACTATATACCTAAAAAAACAAATACCCCTCTATAATATAACGCGCGTGCGTATATGCGTGCGCGCGTTCAATATGTATATTAGCGTGTATAGATCAAAAAAAATAACAACCTGCACTTGCTTGTGTAGGTTGTTATGCGTGGGGTTTAGGTTTGCGTATGGGTTAGTAGTTAGGCATTTGGTCGCCTACTGTTTCCATGATTTTGCGCGCGTCCTCATAGAGTTCAGATAGGAATACGGCTTTCTCTTCGCCCATGTAGTAGATTGCTTAACTTCTAAAAGGATAGTTTTGTCTTTGTTAGATGGTAGTCTCTGAAATTATCTAAGCACTTCTACTTTCCAACCAAGTTTTAACTCACGGCTAATGATATCTAGTTTTTCCTTCTTTTGGTCATTGCTTCCATGTGTCATTACATACCATCCATTACCAATTGGTTTTTGAGATGTACTATAAAAATCATCTAACATATCCGAAATGTACGATACACTGTTTTGCACTAATCCTAATTTCCTAATTTCATCAATCCCAACAGCCGCCACGGCTTTCTGTATCGCTTTGACCACTGTATCACACGCTTTTCTTTGCTGAATAATAGTCCCATCATTTAATGTAACACGGAGTTGGGTTTTGGTAGAACGTCCATGTTTTTTTGAAGTCTGCTCATCTGAATCTGATGGTGTATCATCTGCAGAAATCTCCTCGTTTGTGTTAGGCTCTGATACTAGCACTGACTCTGGTTGAATAGGCTTGAGTAGAGGAGCTACTTGCTCGGATAATGCAGGAAGGATTCCATCTCTGATGATTCTTTCCTTCAGTTCATCAACTGCTTTTAATGTTTCAGGGGTGAGTGAAATACTCTTCATTTCCTCTAAAATACGAATAGATTCGCGAAGTTGTTCTAGATTTTTCATATTGTAATAGATTTCTTGTGATTACATATTTAATGTAGTTTGCAAAGGTACTACTTTTTTTTGACATACGCAAATTATTTGATAGAAAAATTACATTAGATTTATGGTTATATTCGCGTAAGTTCGGACAAGCGGCAGTTAGGCAATCTGCTGAAGAAAGTGCATAAGGATGATATCATCATTTGTAGTGAGTTGTCACGATAGGGAAGAAATTTGTTTATGATCATGGAGATACTGAATATCTGCATGACCAAGGAATGTCGGGTATGGACTATCAAAGATAATTACCGATTGGGAGATGATATCCAGAGTAAAGTGTTGGCATTTGCTTTCGGATTATCCGCAGAGATAGAGCGGAACTTGATTAGCCAGAGAACAAAGGAAGCATTAGCAAGGAAGAAAGCAGAAGGGGTGAAGTTGGGACATAACTATAACATACTTGTGAAATAGATAGGTAAACATATTGTTGCTCCATCCTTTTGGTAGTCCTTAGTATAGAGCAAGATACGATTGCTAATGCGGGAAGAATGTTTGTCACAAAAAGCATCCAATGACTTATGCGTCTTATAGCCCGAAGATTTTACTTCGATTGGAACTATCTTATTTCCGCGTGACAGTAAGAAGTCAATTTCGTAGTTAGTATTACCTTTCTCTGTAGGGAAAGTGTAATAGTACAACTCATTTCCGCTTGCACGCAACATTTGAGCTACGAGGTTTTCATATACATAACCAAGATTAGCACTCAACTTATCGGATAATAGTTGATTATAGATGATGTTTTCAGTAAAAGCTTTATCCCAAAATGCTAAAGTCACAAACAAACCCGTATCCGCTATGTACATTTTGTAGGCATCTAAACTCTTGTGCATACCTAATCCCACATTAGGGTCAGTACAATGATGTGCCAAGTTGATTACCATACTTTCACGCATCTCCGATACGATAAGGTCTATAGCATCGGTTCTACGCTCGTCAATAGCGGAAGCTATCATATATCGTGAAGCATTGCTATTGAGTTGAGCTGGGATATTTTTGAATAACATAGATGACCTGCCTGATGGGTCTAGTTTCATAAAATCACTATCATACAACTCGATTATCTCGCGCTTCACTTTATCTACCATCTGCAAGTTATTATATTTGAGATACGCATTTACTGCCTGTGGCATACCTCCAACCAGCATGTATAGGCGAAGGTCGCGCATAGTACCACGATGACTTTCGCCAAGCGGAATATGTTTTTCGTAGAATGTGCGAAGTATATCCAACCCAACCTCGTTACCAGTAGCCCATAGGAATTCTTCGAAATCAAGAGGATGCAATGTTAGTTGCATCTCTTCGCTTGGTATCACAATACCTTGTACATTCTTTCGAATAGAGATAAGCGAGCCTGTTTCAATATAATCATATCGCCCATCCTTCACAAGATGTTTGATTGCTTGTCTTGCACGAGGACATTCTTGTACTTCGTCAAATACGATAGCTGATTGCCTTTCGTGGAGTTTAACGCCCGTTTGTTGCTGCAAGCGCATAAAAAAAAAGTCCAAATCACTTATATCATCAAAAAGCGATATAAGTTCTTTGCGGGCGTTAGAAAAATCTATTAATATATGCGACTTGTACTCATTTTTAGCAAATTGCTCAACAAGCGTTGATTTTCCGACACGTCTTGCACCTTTGATTAGTAGGGCGTATTGTCCTCCCCATTGCTGTTTCCAATCCAGCATTTGGGCATATAATTTTCTTTTAAACACCATAATCTATTACATGTTCTGTTTTGCGCCGCAAAGGTAGTGAATTTCTGTGATATATGCAAATAATTACATTAAAAAATGCAGAAATCCGCAAATTTATTTTGTCGAAAAATGCAGAAATCCGTAAATTTATTTAGTCGAAAAATGCAGAAATCCGTAAATTTATTTGGTCGAAAAATGCAGATTAATTCGCAATAGGATCGCGAGTTCTGTTAGTGCCATATTATATCCTATATCTTTCTAAAATATAACAATACTTTCTCGCTACTCCCCTATTGGATGATAGACAACCTGTGGAGTGCCATTATCGCCCCATTTCGTTTCATAGATCCCTACAATCTCCTCAACATACTCCAACCCATTCTCCTTCAAGAACTGATAGAACCGATTCTTGTCCAATGGAGAATTCATAGACTCGCATCTGCTCATCAAGGCATCCAACAAAACTTCTATACTCTCCACACCCAATACGGACATCAGTTTCTCAATATCCTTTACCTCTACCTTACGAGCATCACCGCCATCTAAATTAAAATCACATATATGTACAAGCAACAACTCTTCCCAAACATGGCAACTCAACTCAATCAAATGGTCACCCGAATAATAAGAAATATCACGCACGACACCTTCACCTTCAACCAAAGGTTCCAAATAATAGTTATCGTCAGTTAAATCCTGTGTGTTATCAATTCCATCCATCCACCAGAACAATGCTCGATCAAAATTATTAGGATCATTAAAATACTGCAATGAGTACTCTATCGTCTCAGCATCCCATTCATCCAAGTGCTCATATATATCCTTCCACGCACTGGCATAATTGTCAAGCCCTGAGTACATCACCCCGAACCACTTATCAGAATATTCCTTGGATAACTGTGCCACATGTTTATCTACTCGTTCTTGGAGATGACTTTTAATAGGTGATACACCGTCAAACATATCAGTATTATCAAACTTCTCCACTACCTGAGCAAGAACTTCATCTCTTGTTACATCAAGATAAAAATCATAAGAAGTTTCTTCGTTTGGCTCTGTAACTACATAGAAACAAAACTCACCACCTGCTACTTTTTGTAGAAGAATATCTCTGAATGCTTTTTTATCCATAGTATTTTAATTTATTTTCTATTATATTATACTCTATGAAGCTCCACAAAGAACATAGAAATTCATTTAGCAAAAACAATCCTTACCCTATCTTTTCTATCACATAGGAATAATTATCTTCATCCGAGGCAGCTCCGAGGTCTACTCCTAGACGCTCGGCCATAAACCACACATCATCCGTATGACTGCGCACCCATGCTAGGTAATTATTGCGACATGTCTCATAATCAGGATCGTCTGGATCATAGTCTTCATCGTCCTCATCATCAGGTTCTGGATCATATTCGCCATTTTCTACGTCCTCGTAGAAAGCTGGTTCTAATGAATCATCTATGCAATCATCCACCTCTAAGCACCAGTGCAAACCTTCTTGCTCGGCACAACGATCCATTAGTTCATCGTGTAAATCTTGCAACTCGGTATGTCCTTGCTCGATAGCAGCAACTATGTCCTCGTTGGTCAGCTCTTCGTCCTTACCCTCTTGCAAAGACTGTAGCTCAGCAGCCACCTCATCTGATACTTCAATAACTACACTTTCGTTTCTTCCCATTGCGCCATAATGACTATAGCCTAAGAACACATCTAAAGATACAACAATTGTTTTCATAATATTCGTATATTTTTCACCCCGCAAAGGTACAACTTTTTTTTGACATATGCAAGAATTAACACATATTTTCATGTGGAAGTGTGAAAAAGTGGAGAATCTTTGCGTCGTGTAAAAATCAAAGGAACTATATACGAGTTGACACAGAAAGAATAACATCAAGGCTATAAAATTCAACCTGCCTTATAACTTCGCGATTACCTTCTTTTTGAACTAGTTCCAAAATGGAACAAGTTGCTAGAAAAAAAACGAGACCCCGAAGGATCTCGTTTGGGAGTAATTGCTATATCGGATTTCTAGTCAACTCGTCATCCAACTGCTTGTTCTTATGAGTGGGGCAAACTCTTAATGATTTCATTTAACCTTTGAATGGATTTTTGTTTTTTATTCCCATCTACGTCATATCCTGGGCCGACTCTTTTTATCAGTTGCACGATGTATGGATGGTACGAAGCTGGAATATGATATATTCCTACTACATTATACTCTCCAGGAGCCATCAAATTACCATGACTATGCAAATTATTATGTACACCAATATCAGAGACATTTACTACACGTACATATGTTGCACCATCTTTTTCGCAATACACCGCCACAAAGTCATGAGAATCAGCACACCAAACCCTCTCTAATCGAGCAGAACGATCCTTTGCTAAATAAGATCCATTACGTCCCCACCCTTGTTGATTAAAAGGTCCGTTATCGCAATTGACTGCATTTAAGAAACCACCATTGTACTGCATTAGCAGAACTTGATGCTCTTTCTTTTGATACTTTTCGATAGTAATGTTATGCACTTCATGCGCGTTGTTTTGATTTGGATAATTGGCTCTCCTTTCAGAATAAGAGCCATCGCTATAGAAACATAGTTGTTTCCATATTGTGTGATCTCTATCATCGTCTTCTGTAGGCAATGGAACAAGAGTGAGTGATGCTCCATTATTGTTTACCTCTTCAGCAACATCTTCATCCTCTTCTGGTACATTCATATCCGCCCCATAATTATTTAAGAATGCAGTCATCGCATCACCTTGTAATTTACTTAATACGAAGTATGAAATATCATCACGTTGCAAAGGACGACACGAAGCTCCTTGACGCTGATATAGAATGCCATTAACAAACATAGGTTTGGGAGAAGGCTTGATGTCTATAACACAAATAGTATGGTTTTCTATTTTTTGGAAGCTAATATTAACTAATGAACCAGCAATAGAATTGATATGTTTCAAGCTATTCCTTATCTTATTCTCATAGATGTCTTGTTTTTGTTGTTCGGTTTTGCCTTTTACATCATATGTATAGCGATCAATATCGCTTTCACCCAAATGCGGATAATCGTTTTCTATACCCGTAATTGTTTCGCCATCATCTTTTACTCCAATATACATTCTACCTCCTTCAGCATTCATAAACGCTGCTATTTCCTTCAAGATAATTAGCATTTGCGCATCAATATCGGCTTCGCTACTTTTAGCAGAAAAGACTATACTCGTCTTGAACTCTGTATGTAAATCCTCCTTTCCGAAAGTTGTTTGCTGATTATTAACATCGGGCGCAACATACGGAGTTAAGTCTTTAATAGTAAAATGCTTCCTTTCGCGTGGTTCTATCAATTCTAAATAGGCTTTTCCATTTCTGGAAATGATACCTTTTACACACAATTCAATACTACCACCAACCTCATAATCTTCTGCACTTTTAGTGTAATATCTATGCGGAATACCATATTCATCTTGAATTAGCAAATATGAGGCACTTCCATCTTTACCTACCTTAAGAATAGAGAAGTCTATCCTTGGATAAATGTCATAACTTCTTTCGTAGTGCTCTTCCAATATCGCTTCTTTGTTTTGTCTCAAAAGAGGTTGATCGCGATAATTTGTTCCAAACACATCACAAAGTAACTTGTTTGGGAATTGGTAACTTGGCTCTAATTGAAAACTATAAGGTTTTACTCGATAAGTAAAAACATTACCATCATCAAGATAAACATATAGTTCTCCATCTGGACCTTGTTTTAAACCTTGTACATTAAACTCGTACGAATTTCCTGCTTGATATTCCATATATTAAATAATTTAAAGTTAAACTTATGTTATTAGCAGCACCCCTGCATATATACTCACATTCTCCCAAAAAAGAATGTCTATTTAGATTATTTCTACTTTGACATCGATATTGAGTATTTACTACCTCTATAATTGCCCTTTTAGAACTTCTCGCAATTCTTTGCGGGTCATTACATTTTGTAACAGATCTCGAAGTTCTGTATCTATATAGCAACCTTTAGACTCATCGTGACAATCGTGCCAAAATGGTTCGCTAGACATATGCGTCCACGGCATAGTGATATCCATTTTCCAAATTGGAGATTTGACATACACCCTCCAATATTGGTTAAAGAGATCGGTCAATTCCTGTGAGAGTGAAATTACGACTTTCTTTTGTTGTTGAGCATTGGCATACAATGCTAATACCGCAAGTAAAAGAATAATCTTATGTGGTGCTTTCTCCCCTCCTCTATTACTCCTATTAAGATGTTGGAAATACCATATATACTTGGACAATGGTGTATCCCAAGAAGTTGGAGCTGCCACCGCAGCAGGTTCTTCAACCACCTCTATAATTGGTTCTTCAACGACCACGACGGCTGGTACTTCCTTATGTTCTTCTGCAGGAACTACCACTACAGGTTCCTCCTGCACAACAGGTGGTTCGATGAATATTGGGGTCTCATCCTCCGAGTAGATGTGCGGAAGTTCTGGAGATGTGTATTTCTCTGATAGCGGATAATGTGCATAGCGGACAATGTAACGATCTGTGCGTGGGTTGTATTGTACAAACTCTACCTCTATAGTTTCTTCCTCTAACTCCTCATTATTCTTGAGGTCGTAGGTTGAGAAATCCAGATTGTGAACAGTACGCTCGCTGCTAATCATCTTGCCATCTTCAAAACAGTAGCATGAATATTCAAGCAGCAAGTAATCATTTCGGAAGGTGGTATAGTCAGCGTGTGCTCCATTTGCATTGAGCATCTCTAACCAGTCTGCTTTGCTGATATGGGGCAAGCGACCGTATACCAACTCTTCTATTTGAATGATTTTAGACATAATTTTGAGCTATTAACTCCCTCTCTTTATCATCTAATCCATAAAGGTTATATACTTCATTATCTAATTTCTTCTCAAAATCTGATGTATCCGTCAGTGGATTTGCTTCTTTTGCAGCAATAATAGCCTTAACAATTTTTTCAATTGGTTTAATATCTTCTGCTATAATAATAGGAAGTTGACCTAATTCGTAACAGTTAACATGATTATTCGAGCTAGTCTTTCGAAAAGCCCAATCTAACAATTGAGAGTTTAGAAGACCCATTAAGAAATAACTTAATGTTTCATCGCTTAATAATATTTTGTTTAGCGAGTTTCCTACAATATAATCATTATTCGGATCAGTTAAAGCAAAATGTAGTCTTTTTCTATCAACCATTCCTGTAATCTGCTGACACAGCAAATACTTATGTTTATGGTTATTTTGTAGTATATGTGGTTTGAAAGACTTATTTACGAATTCATCGACATCATAATTTACATAAAAATCTTTTATGTGTTTACCTCTTAATAGTTTTATCGAACTTTTAACACCATTAAAGTAAGACGAATCAGAAGTCAAGTTTAAATCACCTTGTAGTGCTTCAATATAATGTGTACTAAATAACGAAGCTTCTTCTTTTAACTTTTTAAGAATTGCAAACTCCATCGGTTTTAACATTGGAATTGCATAATCTTCCGGATAGAATTCTATTAATGCATCCTGAAGAATAAATTCTTTTTGCATCTTATTCAATGTTGTACAGTCATTATTTACAGACAACATAAATGAATGTGTTATGGGTTCACATTTGCGCAATAAATATATACAAGTTCCTTGACACACACTTGCAAATACCTGCCCTGCAGGTGTCGGAGCCGTTTTAGGGAACTCAATCATTTGTTGTAAACAAGAATGACGTAGCAACAGCTCACGAGTATGTTTACTACTTAAATCACACATCAAACTGCTTTGAACAATCATGCAAGCCACACCATTTTCTTTAGCGCAATTGTAAGAATGCTCTACAAATAGTTTATACATATTTTGCTTACCAGGATCCAAACCCTCAGAGTAAGGATATTGCGTTGCACTATAAATGCCTTTAGATACTTGGAAATACGGCGGATTACCGATTACAATATCAAAGCCATCTTTGATACCAAACATCCAATCTGGGTCAAAAAATGGAGCAAATTTTAGTTGATCATAAGGATTCCAATCTGCAATCTGTTTGATAGCAGCATTAAAACCAACGGGATTGCGTTTATTGTTTTCTTTTTCAATGGCTTTATGGAGTTCTGCTATTTCTGCATCTATGCGATCACGATGCAGCTTATTTACATCCTTTCGTACCAATTGCATCTCCGTTTCAGCAAACAACTCTGCTTGAGTAGAAACATATTCTTCTACAATCTTTTCACCCTCATACAGCGCACATTCTGCACTTAAATGCTTGATGCGTGATTCATACATTTGAATCTTTATTGAATCTGGTTGAGAAGTTGAGTCTATTATATACTTGTATATCTCTTCACGCTTCAGTCTGTCCTCCTCGCGTTTCTTCAATTTACTAGATTGTGTGCGAACAGAGAAATGTTGTTTGCGAATTTCCAACAACTCATTTTTTAGCTTAATCAAAGTAGGATCAAGCGTCCAGTTATCATCAGTGTATTTATGTATATCTGCAGTTAATAAGGAGTTCGCTGCAACAAACTTGGTTTCGAGATTGGGTAGCGTATTGATGCCAAAGTTGTTCGCTGCGTCATCAAAGTTTATAGCCTTATCATCCTGCTCGCATATAAGCGATATAAAGAAGCGCAACTTGCTGATGAGCATCGCTATTGGCTGAATATCCGAACCATAGATACAATTGTTGATAATGCGCAATTTGGTTTGATATGGATCGAACTCTGATTCCAGCTTGCGCGTGATATGTACCATCTGCTGGAGCATACCCATAGGGAATGCACCCGAACCGCATGCAGGGTCAAGTATCTTGCATTCGTATAGAGCATTGAGTGTCAATAATCGTTCGTCCTCGGTCAAACTAAATTCGATGTCATTATAGCTTATCAAAGCACGCCATGTATCCTCAGTCACGGAAGGAACTTTTGTTTTGAGGTATGCAATCAAAGACTCATTCACCATATACTCCACGATTGGACGAGGTGTATAGAACGAGCCTGTAGATTTACGAGCCGATTCCTTTGTCTCTGGGTTATAGGCAGCCAATAAATTCTCAAATACTTGTCCTAACAATTCTGGATCAAGCGACACCTCCATATCGGATGGAGTATTCTCTTGAACCGTAAAATTATAAAGTTTGAGCAGCGGGATCAGACCCATTACGGCAATTGGCACTCGCTTTTGCTTTTTATTTTCCTCTACTGTGACTGTTTCGCAATGTTCAGGCGCAAAGAATAACTTATTAGGCAAGAATGCACGATACTTGAAATGTCCATATAGTTTGCTATCGCGGGAAGAGAAACCATCTAAGAACATATCCTTCTCTTGTCCAATATCTGATTTTTCGTATTTATCGAGACATTCAAACAATCCGCAATTCATAAATGGTACATTGTGGAACAATTGCAATACTTCATCATGCGACACTTTGAACCATGAGGACTTGTTACTATCACGGAATAGCGTTTTCACACCATAACTACCGCTCTTTCCTTGGAATGCATCAGACATAAAGCGACGTTTGGTCACCTCATTGTTGAGAGTAGCAAAGAAAAGGTTTTGAAGAATAGCATTATAATATTTGCCATCATCTACCGATTGAGGGTTAAAGTTAGCAAGTATATTATCCAATTCATTCTCGTCAAACAATGCGGATGGAACCAATCCTTTCTGCTTAATAAACCAAACAAATAACACACGTGTAATCAATCGGATGATCTTGATGGCAATATCATCTCTATCATCTTGATTGGTAGATACCAAGTTAGGGAATGTAACTCCAGTAGATGGCTCTACAGCCCACAAATACCAATTGTACAATTTATTATAAAACTCCTTGGTTAAAGCCTCAACAGAGAAGCGACTTTGCAGATCTTCGATAGCAGTCAGTTGCTTTGTACCTTCGCGTCGTGCACCTACACGCCCCAATTCAAATAGATATTTCTGAGGAGTAATCAAAGAGCCGCCTTCGCCCAAAAGATAAGAGTGACGACATGGATTAGAATATCCTTTTTCAAGGCGGCCTTTCTCGTTAATCTCTGCCTCTATTTGTAATAATGACAAACGCCATTGTTTGCTGCCCTCTGGAAGGAAAACAACCAATGCCCTATTAGAGAAGGATTGTGTATGCAGGATTTTGAATGCGTCCTTCGCAATACCAACACGAGCGTCATTACTGGAAGTATGATGAATTTCATATACTTCCAAATCAAGTGACTCGTCACGTCCTAAACGATATACGGTATTAGCAAATTGTGTCTTTCCATCCAAATAAAGTTGCTCAACATCTTGACTGAAATCGTCTAAGAATGAACGAAGGAATGGAAGGAACAAGTTGCGTTGATAGACTTGATTAAGCGGGAATGTTGTCATAATGATATTTCAGTTTGTGGATGAATGGTTATATTTTGAATTTCTTCCGCCACGATGACAGACTCATGACCTAGAGAGATGGCATTATAATGACGAAGAATATCAAGGATATGTTCGTGTGAAATAATATCAGGTAGCGAAGCAATATCGGCAGGTTTGATACGATTGATTTCGCGCAAGTAGTAACCCGACATAGCATCGTATCGGATTGCAGCCTCCAAATCTTGCAGATACTCATTATCCAGACGATGTTCTTGTTGTAGAATATGCACCTTTTGGAGAGCCTCTCTTCTAGATTTTTGATTGTCTTCTTTGGTGCTGCGTGCAGCAAGATCCTGCAAGATTGTGTCGTAATGCGTGTAGAATGTAGAAGATAGCTTATGAGCAGGTTCTGGTTGTAATGCAGAGAGGATCTCAAATGCTTGTTTTGGTTCAAGTGTTTGCACTTTATCGCTAGCATCTATAGCCTTGAATTTGAAGATAAAATCATCATTGCGTTTTGCCACAACCAATACGCCGCTTTCTCCGAAAGTGGTTTGACGGCGGATCTTGCTGCGCTTAGGTATTTCAAGTGCGCGTTTCATATCTTCTGTGCCTATTACTCCATCAAGAATTGTACGGTATAGAGTATCCCAGGATTCATGTTCTGTGGATGCAAGCAACTTCTGGTATGTCTCGACAAAATAGTTATTGAGTTCCGCATCTGTTGTCAGATAGTGCGTATCCTCGCCCATGATGGAATGAATCATAGCCATCTTGGTAGTAGAAATTTGCTTGGTACGCGTTTCTTTTTCACCAATCTCGGTTGGGAAATAGTTGTAGATATACAATTCATCAAACACCTTCTTATTGATACGGTTGATACGACCTACACGTTGGATAACACGTGTTGGGTTGTATGGGATATCATAGTTGAATATAGTACCAGCTCGGTGCAAGTTGTATCCCTCTGAGATAGCATCCGTAGCAATCAGGATGTGGTATTTATTTTCCTGAGCCTCAGGTTTGAGACCTGCATCAAAGTTCGCTGCTATAGTTTGCTTATTACTTTTATTTGCTTTAGCAGAGGTATATGCAAATACAGGCAGATGAGCCTCTTCTAATTTCCTTCCAAGATACTCTACGGTATCAGCAAATTGGGAGAAAGCAACAATCTTGCGATTAGGTTCTGACTGCGCTTGCTCGCGAAGAATTTGGATGAAAGTGCTCAATTTAGGATCGTTATCCTCAGGAACTTTCGCCCAACGCTCCTTTAAGTCTGTCAGAATATCAATATCCGACTGAAGATCCTCATAGAACTTATCCTGAAGATATTCACATGGTATAGTAATCATTCCCTTCTTGGTGAGTTCTTTAATCATATCACCCATAGTACTAGAGATTATACCATCGTCGGTTGATTCGTACATCTCTGACACATCAGGTATATTACCTTTCTTGTAAATAGGAACGCATTTCAGTTTATCAACCCATTGCTTAATGATTTGGCAATTACTCAACATAGAATCAAGTGACTTCTTGAAAGCATATTGAGAACTCTCAAAGCGACGCACCAACAAGGTACGCATGAAGGATGCCAAGTTACGTTGGGAGTTGAAGAACAGGTTCTCGTCCAATCCAGCATCCTTGATGATTTTCACAATCTTCTTATAGTTCTCAGGGTCCCTTTTATAGTAAGATAGTGGTTGGTATCGTGCTGCAACAAACATCTTAGGGCTTTCTTCTCCTTCTTCGTATTCCATGGCACTTTCTACCTTGACATCTGTTTCTAGTATGTTGTCGTCCGATTCAACGTCAGCGTCAATATATGATTTTGGATTAATTTTCTCGCGGGAACAAATACGCTCCAATGTATATTTGTATAAGCCAGTCAAATCGCCCAAATCATATTTTTTCTCCTCTGGTGGTAAAACTTTGGGGAATTCGATACCTTGGCGCTTGAGGTCTTCCTTGTAAGCAGGAATCATCTCAAGGTCTATACGCGAACGACGAATCACAAGTGGCTCAATCATCTTGCGGATATGTTGTCCTATGCGATCAATTGCTATTTTGGCCTCACTCTCTGGAATAGTTCTCTTTCGTTGTTTAGAACGTAATTCTTTGTACACCTCTATCCAGTGTGCAAATTCTGCACCAAGATTGCTAACAGTTTGGAGCGTTGAACGGCTTGGGATTTGGAACAACTTGATCATTGCATAAATATCTTCAGGGCGGTTATTGAAAGGAGTAGCGGTCAATAGCAACACCTTATTCCCCTGACATAGTTCGTGCAAGATTGCATAATCTTTGATATATTCATTACGGAATCCATGTGCCTCATCCACAACGACCAACCATTCTTCACCTGAATTGTGCATTTGGCGATAGTCTTCCAAAATCTGCTTCATATTTCCACGAGATCGAACCATCGTGCCACGCACTCCAAATGCAATTGAATAGTCTTCCCATTGCTTAACCAAGTGTGGAGGAGCAATAATGAGTGTACGTAAATCGAGATTACGGGCCACAGTAGCGCCAATAATGGATTTACCAAGACCTACTACATCTGCAATAATAGCTCCGTTGTGCTTACGGATAGTTTCAATACCCAATCGCACTGCATCCTCTTGATACTTAAGATTGAAGAATGTACCTCCAGTGATCTCATTAGGTGTGAGGATTGGTCTAGTAGTATCTATATGGAAATATTCATAGAGCACGCGCAAATATAGCAAATATGGAGTGGGTGTTTGCTCATACCAAATATGCTTCAATACGCCATTCTCAAAATCTTCTACGCGATCTTTATCAACTATCACAGTAGCATCTGCCCATAGTTCTTCAAAGATTTCTTTGGCATCATCATACTCCGGTTTCGCATGAAAACGAACGTTTATCTCGTTGTTGCTTTGGAAACCACTATACGTAAAATTGCTAGAACCTGTGATTACCGATCCTGGTGTTTGTCCGTTTTCAGTCAATTCATCTTTATAGTCAAAGATGTACATTTTTGCATGACTAGGCTCCAGAGTCTTGCGAATTTCTAGCGTTCCTTCTTTGATTTTCTTATAGTAAATCTCAAAAGCTTCAGCTTGCTTGGTACTTTCGAAATACCCTGTTTCATTAAACAATTGCGTTAAAGAGTGAAAGAACTGATCACGTATATCCTTAGCAGAAGGTATGCGAGTAGAAGTATGCATATTAAACTCTGCTGTCTTCTTGACGATATCATGATCCATATCCATACCCACAAGGATACGCATAGGTTTGTCCTCGATATTCTTATATATTTCTTCCAACCCAGAGAAATAAAAGTACCCCACAAGGAAGTCCATTGATTTTGTCTTACTAGGTAATAAATTGTTGATAATTCTTGACAAAGAATCGTCTTGAGTATTACGTAAAAAATAACTCATGGTATATCTTTTTTGCTAACTTGTAATATAATATTTCAGTCTGCCAATACAATTGTTTTACATCGGGGAGCGACGGGGTATGTTAGTTTATACCCTATGACTCGCCTATCTCTTCGATTTGGGCCTCGGTATTGAGTCGGGTAAAGAATTTACGAATTTTATCATGTAGCAAATCTTGTTGGTCAGAGCAACTCATGCTATATGGGTCCACATCTCCAAATATTTCTTCATCGGGGTCAAACACATGTTCAAACGCTTGGAAGTTGCCACTCTTGTCGTTATGATCGGAGAGGATAGCGAAGATAATCAATCGATAGCGGTCTATGAATTCGGACTCTGTCAAAATTTCCTTGAATAGTTGCGCCATCTCTTCTGGCGGATTATGGAATGCCCCACATCCAAAAGCACCAAGCACAAGACTATCATGCCCCTTAATCAAACCCACACGCAAGATAGCACGAATCTTATTACGCGTAATACTTTTTGCCTCATCTGGCATATGACCATCTGGTGTTAAGCGGAGAACATGTCTTCCTCCCAAATTAAGTGCAGCATTGGTGATAACTGCCACATTAAAAGGCTGCTCCATCAGTGTGTAGTCTTGACCCGCCTCACGAAAGACTGTCACTTCTGGAGTATAAATCATACTAAAATCAAGAGATTTTGTAAGCGGATAGTGATTTCCATCAAAGAGCGGATAACCATATTGCGATGCATATTTAGCATCCATACTAAATATCGAACGTGTCAATGTACTACGTCGACAGATAGTCTCCTCTTGCGCACGGGCGCCAGTTTGTACTCCACCACCAGGATGTCCAGCGCTGGCAAAGTTGAGCACAGCGGGATTATAGCCGTTTCTCACCAAAGCTTCTGCTTTTTTCAGGCAATCTCCTTTCAATACAAAAATCTGCGTTCCGCCATCTACTTTCGGTTTCGTTACTGGTTGCAGCTCTTTGTGATAACAGCGTTGTCCTGCAAGCATCGGCTGCATGTGAAGATCTACACGCGCTCCAGAAGGTGCGATGTAATACCCATTTTTGATAATCGCTGTTGTTTCTCTAAAAATCTGAGCATTTTGCTCCTTAATCTTGGTAACTGCTGGATCATATTTGAATGGTGCTCTCATAGTATAGTTTTTTATTTACATTCTATTTATATTATACCCTCGTTGGCTCTCAAAAGAACCTTTCATTGGAAAAATTGTTATTCTTCTATTATATTTCACCCCGCAAAGGTACAACTTTTTTTTGACATATGCAAGAACAATCGCCTTATGGGGTGATTTTTTATAGTGGAGGGTGTAGAGTGTAAGGCGTAAAGGCGAGGGGAAAAGGCGAGAGACGAAATCGCAAATCTATTTAATATTAAGAATCTGATAAGTGTATGTACCTGTCTGAACCATGCAGTACGGATCAAAACCTGTGCGCTCATAAGAAAACCAGACATCATTCACAGCATTATCAAAAATCCATTGAAAATAGTGGTCCTGGCATTTAGAAAAATATAATCTGCCCTTGTAGTCTTCGTCATCGGGCTTTTTTGTGGTTAATTTATATTATTGGAATTAGTTGATTCCTTCTTTTGGATTTGAATTAAAAGCGAATAGTATTTTTGAGAGTAGGTATCCTTTATTTTAGAAAATAAGGTGTGCTTAGGTTTTATCGACTGTATGATACTATCCAATACGCATAGGTATTCACTTGCCAATGATAGATTGCCATTAACAATCAATGCAGATATACCTTCTGCGAACACCTCTAGCATCTTTTCGAGTTTATATAGTGTGCTGTCGAGTAAATCTTTGATTTCTTGACTTTGATAATTCCCATATGTTCCTTTGAGGTGGTTACTGGTCTGCATTAACATTTTAGCTGTCAGCTAAGATGTCTATGTTTCTGATATATTCGTCGGTTTTGCTGAGTTTGACATGTGTACGAGTGATAACATCATTGATTTTGTTTCTCGTGGCGGCAGCTTTCTGTCTCTCATGGCATTCTAGTATTCTTTCCGTGGGTGATTTGCAGGCCATGGCTGTATCACTACTTGTCAAATGCCATCCTGCACAAGCCATACAGAAGTATGCACATGTAGGCACTTTGCCATTGCACTCTTCTGTCATGGAATCAGCGTTGAATTTAATAAAGTTCAATGCTTTTTTCTCTTCCTCAAAAAGCATCTTTGTGCGTCCACAGTCAGGACAATAAACTCGGTTTTTCGTAGGTTTCATATTTCAACTATTGTCATTTTGCAGGAACTTTCCTATTTGTAATATACATCCGAATGCCTGATTTAGAACATTCACACCTGCAAAATTACAACTTTTTTCTGAAATATGCAAGAATATACACAAAAAATCGCTACGCATATTCGTTGTGAACACAAAAGGAGAAGGGATAATCTATCATTCCCCTAAAATTTGATTCAGGTGTTGTTTTGCTTTCTTCAATTGAGCGGATAGAAACTCACCATCTGTTTCGTAATAGTCCTTAGGACCTTCTTCTAAAACCAGACTTTCTAACTTAATAAAATGGCAAGAAAATTCGTCAAAGCAGTTGTAGACTTCGGCAAGATTCTCAACAAAGGCCTTATTCTGCATATCATCGCAGAAAGTCTCATCATCAAATATAGATTCCAGTTGTTCATTGAGATTTTTAATCTGCTCCACTGCCGTTGCCAATTCACGGAGTAAATGATAACTCTCGTCCCAAGACCACGGACAGAATTCTAAACTGTCTATCTTTTCGATTATCGACTCCAGTTGTGGCGCTACCTGCTTAACTATTTCTAAGTAATTTGCTGACATATGATTATTTTATTATAAGATCGCTACGCTGTCGGAAGTCAGACCGCTTTGCTGTCAGACCGCTGCGCTGTCGGACGCATATTAATCTCACTACCAAAATTTCTTTAACGGCGAATGAAGCGAATTGAACAAAAATACGGGCTACGCCCTACAAAAATATTAAAAAATCAAGGATTCTTTTTTATCCAAACAGTTCTTTGATGACCCAAATGACAATTACGATTATGACCAAGGCAACGACGATATATAGTGCTATCAAACCTAGCTCCAGCAAGATGTCAAATATCAGAAAGTCCGTTGCGAAGATCCAACATACAAGACATATCAGAAGGGCTATTGCTGCTATGCTGATTACATATGATAAACATCCTCTCATAATTATTTGTTTTTCGGTATATGAGTTGACACCGAACCTTTTAAAGACAATTGGTGTCAATTCTAATTGTCAATTTTTGTCAATTCGGGGTTATCTTTTGTTTTGGGCTCATAAGAATGCAACGCGTTGCATTGGTGAGCCAAAACAAAAAAGATGTATTTGCGACGATAGGTATCACCAAGTATATAAATCCCCAAATTTATTCAGAGGGCTTTTTTCATGTTTTGTGCGACAAGCTTGACAAATTGGTAAGGCAGTGTCAGGCAGTAGAGTCCCATTTTTATATAAACGAGAGTTCTGCAATAGATTTTTATACAGGCACATATTAAGTCCTGATGAGTAAGAATCCAGTAAGCCAGTGCTTTCTCGAAATCTTTCTTGAGGGATTGAAAAAACTCTATCATTGTTATTATAAATTGAAAATGATATTTTATTTATTATATTTGTTTATATACTTATACGACAAAATGTATCAAAAAGAACGTTTTCAGTTCTAAAAAGTTTCTATGCCGGAACTTTTTTGAGTTTTTCGATAGCAGATCTGCAGATACGATTGACTGATTGGGTAGTCATATGATAGTACTCTGCCAAGTCTTGAGTAGAGAGCGGCTCTTCGTCAAGCATGATATCGTACTTGTTGCATAAGATATGGCGCTCACGCGCATCAAGATTAGCTTCTTGGATAAGGTGTGACACCATTGCTCGGGGACGATTCATAAATGTCGCGCCAACATGCTTACCCTTTTTCATGAGTTCCTCGAGTGAGTCTATAAACAAGTCTTCTTCGCAATTACGAGGCTTGCGAACGGAACATTCCATCTCGTGAACAGCGGAGATGAATGCATTTTCGATGCATACATAAGCAAATGTCTCAAATGCTGCACCACGCGTGTCACTATATCTACTGGCGGCTTTGTAGAGTGCTTCGTACCCGATTTGGTA
>JAGBZD010000008.1 GCA_017628395.1 Paludibacteraceae bacterium
GCAGCAAATGCTTTGCGGCTCTCTGGACCAGCGTCCACACCTTCCCAACCCTCTGGGATAGCGTTGCTTGGGCATACTTGAGTATTTGCCTCGTTGCAGAAGTCGTCAGCTGCTACGCAGTCGGTAGCCAATACGAGGTTAACACCTTTTGCCTTAGCTTGAGCGATGATATCAAGAGCTAGTTCCAATTTATCATTCTCGCAGATAGATTTACCAATCTCACCACCATTTGCCTTAGCGAAAGTATAGGTCATACCACCGCAGAGGATGAGGTTGTCCACCTTGTCCATGAGGTTCTCAATGATACCGATCTTGGTAGATACTTTAGAACCACCCATGATAGCGGTGAAAGGACGCTTGATGTTTTTGAGGATATTATCTACAGCCTCTACCTCTTTCTCCATGAGGTAACCGAGCATCTTGTTGTCAGCATCGAAGTAGTCAGCGATCACAGCAGTAGAAGCGTGTTTGCGGTGAGCTGTACCAAATGCGTCGTTTACATAGCAGTCAGCATAGCTTGCGAGAGTCTTAGCGAACTCTTTTTGGCTTGCCTTCATAGCTTTCTTAGCCTCCTCGTATGCAGGATCCTCTTTATCGATACCTACTGGCTTACCTTCCTCTTCTGGATAGTAACGCAAGTTCTCAAGCAAGAGCACCTCACCTGCCTTCAATGCAGCAGCTTGCTCAGCAGCCTTAGCGCAATCCTCAGCAAATTGTACTGGAGTACCAAGTGCAGCGCTCACAGCGTCAACGATTTGCTTCAAGCTATATTTAGCAACCACTTTGCCTTTTGGTTTACCCATGTGGCTCATAATAATGAGCGCACCACCCTCTTCGAGGATATGCTTAAGGGTTGGCAACGCACCACGGATACGGGTGTCGTCTGTGATTTGTCCGTTCTCGTTCAATGGCACATTAAAGTCCACGCGAACAATCGCTTTCTTACCAGCGAATTTGTAATCATTAATTGTCATAATCGTACAGTATTTATTTGTTAATATTGTTCAGTTTTATGTAGCATCGTGCATTATTGCACATTCTGCCAAATTCGGGTGCAAAGGTACAACAAAATTTGCGGATTTGCAAATTTTGTGTAGAAAAAGTTTTAGGAGTACTAAAAGTAAGGTATTTTCTTGCGGGCGGAACCGCAAGGCTAAACTGATGAGTGGGAACTTGGCTCAGTTAATTAACGCCGAGAACTAGACGAGTGGCAATAAAGCCTTGAAAATTGGATATTTTTGAGGAGTGTGAAACAAGAGGCTATAAAAAATAGGGGTTTATGAGCCCCTATTTTTTTGTTTGGATTTATTTGCTGAATATATGCAAGGATTCTTTTCTTTATCAGAAAACTAATGCCGAATCAATCTAGGGTGCCGATAAAACCTACAACTGCGGCAATAGCACCAACAAGAGACATCCATAACCAAGAACCTCCATCTGCAGCGCAGCCACTAATACCTCCGACAAAAAGTAAGACACCTATAATCATTACTGTCTTCCAAATCTTTACTTTTTTCTTCTCGGATTCTTCTATTTCACGTTTTCTCCTCTCTTCTTCCTCTTTTCTCCTTTTTCTCTCCTCTTGTTCTGCTGCTCTACGTTTTGATGCTTCGTCCCAATATTCTTTCTCATAATTCAAAAAATCAATGAGATCATTATAATATTGATCAGTAACAAAAGCTAAACTACATATTAATTGTGCATTTGATTGCCAAACTAAATTTGACTCCCAACTATCACAAACATGATTTGCATCGCAAAGTGTCTTAAGTAGTTCTAGTGACAATTCAAATCCCCACTCATGGTACCAATTTCCTTCATCTATTTGCTTCGTAATATCATAATATGCCAGTGGTAGTGGATAATTTTGTTCATCGTTAACACGAAGGATTAGTTCATCTATTTGTTTATTATGTTGAAATTCACCCTTCAAGTCAAAATAAACTTTTGTTTCTCCTTCTTTTGCAACAAGGCGAATTCCGCTATAATTAAATTTACCAAAACCATATTTGTAACTAGTATTACACTCCATAGAAGAGATAAATTTTGTACACTCATGTTTGTGTGCATTTATTAAGTATCTCTTTTCAATTGGCGTATCTTTTTTCCAAGTTATATGACCATACTTCTTTTGTTGAACAATTAAAGAGTCCCTGAACTTATCTTCATGAATATTAACATGGTATTGTTTTATTAATTCTAGAAATTCTTGATTCATAATTTTTGTTTATTAGTTTTAATATTTAATTGATTTCCTTTTTCTTAATAATTTCTTACTTAGTGACAAATATTCATACAACATTATAAGAAATTTTTATACGAAATGTAGTTCATAAACGAAGCTAACATTCTACATGTTTCTTCATCCTTAAATTCGCCAGTCGTTTCATTACGACGGATAAGCAATGTCAGTAACAGATTCTTTTTTTATTCCATAATATGAATATTTATTGTGAGAAGTTGGCTCCAAACTACCCGTTAGTATAAAAGAAAAGCGTGGAACCTTATTTTGCTCATTCTCCAAACAGAGGTTCTGGTAAACCCAACTAAACGAGAATAAGCAAGTAACGCCCACGCCGAATATGAAATGCCACCAAACAGAGCAGTCCACGTATGGACGCTCTGCGGGCGGGATATACATATCCCAAAGGGCGTTTACTGCCTTCTTGTCTTGGGCTTAGTTTTGAAATTTACCAGATTTCTGTTTGCCAAAACAAGCGCTAATAAACGCTTTTTTACTATGTCTGCGCACCCTACTGGGGTTTGCGGTTGCAAAGGTACGAAAAAAATCGCATATGCGCAAGGGCTATGCGATTTTTTAGGTGTAAAATGTAAAGGCGTGGATATTTGCCAGACCACTGACAAAAGCAAAACAGGTGGCGGGATAATACGAGAAATACCCAAATGTTATTTGGGAAAATGAACATAGAAAGAATGGAATACCCAACTACAAGTTGGGAAAATAGAAGAATATATGCTTAAAGCTAAATTACAAAGATTATTGAGCCTTTAGTTGGTGCTAGAATTGAGTTCGTAGTTGGTGGTAGAGCATGGCACGAATGAAAGCTGGGAATTGGGCGTATTGTTTGCCTTTGCCAGTCTTTGGATCAATGGGCGCTTGGGCGTCTGGGTGTTTGCCACGGGTATTGGGAAGTTGGGCTTCGTAGCGACGGCGGAAATCCTCGAGTAATGTGCGGGATTCTTCCAAAGTGTAGTAGTCGGGGATTTGACTAATACGACGTTCGAAGAGTTGTTGCTCGGTTGGTCCGTCGGGTTGGGCAGCTTGCAGGATTTGGGCAGCACGGCGGCATGCCTCGCTCCAACAAGTGTGATTGGCAAGTTCTGCACCTGTCTTAGGGCTCTTTTTGAAATCACGAGGATTTTGGATAGCATAAGATTCCTGCTTGCCTTCGTGAATAATACGACCGTTGATGCGGTATTTCTTTTGACGATTGACAATGTTGCTACGCTTGCTGAGAGCGCCGTGGATCTCGGCAACAGGATGGTTGAGTTTGATTTCTGCCATGGTTTTGGAAAGTTAAAAGGTTTTAAGAGTGTACGGCGCAAGCGCCTACTGTTTAGTGAACGCGGCAAAGCCGCTACTGTTTAGTGTTTAATGCTTATCCTATAATGAAAGTTGCTTAATAACTAATGTATCACTAATAAATCACTAAAGAATAACTAAAGAATAACTAAAGATTTATAAGGGAAATGGTAAAAAAAATATAATGTTTAATGGACTCATCTTTGATGCTACAGTTTAGTGTTTAGAGTGAAAATCATTTTATAAATTATATGTATTAACATTTTAGTTTATATATTTCCTCTTGGAGGGTATTGAGGAAGTGGGCAGCGTGGGCGCCATCCATCTGGGCATGGTGGAACTGGAAAGATAACATCAATGTAGTTTTAAACCAACTGCGGCGATACTTGCCCCATATAATATACGGATTATTATATATGCCGCTATACATGCCACCCGCAAATTCCAATTCCGTATCCACTATAGCCGAGGTGCCAATCACCATACATTCCTCAGATAAATCACGATCAATGCAGGTTTGAGCTACCTGAGCGGTATATTTCATATAATCATTGCAGTAGGTGTTGAAGTCGCCATCAAAAGCAATATCGCACGAACTGACATCGCCTGTATGATTCTTGACCATGGTATTGATAGCAATCTTGTCGAACTGCATGAGTTGATTGCCTACGGGCAAGAGATAAAACTCTTTTTGATGAATTGCTGCTTTGCCAATACAATAATCGAGCAGCATGTTGAACTTCAAATGCTTTCGACGACTAATTCGCACAAGATTGGTGACATCCAAGCGTTTGACAAAAACAAGCATAGGATTTGGAGCATTCTTCCAAATCTCGAATTGAGCTGCACGAGGAGTATCTTGTGGATTGACAGGAATCATACAAAACAAAGGGGCAAACTACACCTTAAATAATAAAAATAGAATTAATTAAAGATTCCTTTATTATTATTGGTTGTGGATAATGTGGAAAACTTCTATATTTGGTTCTATTTGAGTGGGTTATGTCTATGAAAAGGCGGAAATGGATTGTTGATAAAATTGATAAGTTTGGGTTATCAAATCTCATCAACAAATAAAATTATCGATTGTTGATAACTTGTTTATAACCACTTTTTCAGTTTGAAAATGAGCAAGATAGCCACGGTAAAAACTATCATCAAGCCAACGGCAAACGGATAGCCCATTTTCCATGCTAACTCAGGCATAAAGTCGAAGTTCATACCATACATGCTGGCGATCAAAGTAGGTGGAAGGAATACCACATTCACCACGGTGAAGATCTTGATAATCTTGTTTTGCTCGATATTAACAAGACCGAGGAAAGTATCCTGGAGGTAGTCAAGACGGTCGAAACCGAAACGCGTGTATTCGAACAGCGAATTGATATCCTTGATAATCATCGTGAGGCGAGGTTGGAGCTCTGTTGGGAAGAAATCGCACTTAAGAAAGTTGCTAATCACGCGTTGTTTATCCATGATGTTCTGACGGATAATGGTGACTTTTTCCTGAAGATCCTTGATTTGGATCAGTACCTCTTCGTCCACTTGGTCGGTAGCGTTGATTTCACCAGAAAGTTTGGTGATAAGGTCGGTAGTATCCTCGATCATATCCGCATCTTTTTCGACACGAGTCTCCATGAGTGAAACCAGCACATGATAGCCCGTTGGGAAGTTGCGGGTGTTCATGAGCATCTTCTTTACGGTCTCGTTGAAACTGGCGAGTTCCACATCGCGGGTGGTGACGAGAATGCTGTTTTTGAGGATAAAGTTGACTGGTTCTGTCTCGAAGTTATCGCGCAGGAAGTTGGAGTTAGCTACGATGGAATCGTCGGTTTGGATATAACGAGACGACATCTCGATCTCTTCCATCTCTTCGTCATCCTGAATGTCGATTTTGAGGAAGTCCTCGAGTACGCCCTCTGTCTTATCACTTACATCGAGCAGGTCGATCCAGATGATATCTTTCTTGTCAAGACTGCTGAGGATATTGACGCTGCGGCCAACTTTGATTTTATCTTGCTTTTCTGTGTCTCTATAGAATATCTTGAGTTCTGCCATAATCCTTGCCTTTAAACTTTAAACTATAACCTTTCAATCTTTTTAGTGAGGGAGATGAATTCCTCTACACTTAGTTGTTCGGGGCGCTTCGTGAAGATAGGGTCGTTGAGGATAGGATTTTCCTTGCCTACGAGTCCCATCAACGAATTGCGCATCTGCTTTCGGCGCTGGTTGAATGCTGTCTTGACTATATTCTTAAACAGCGCCTCGTCGCAGCCCAATCCTTGGCGGTTGTTGCGAGTCATGCGAATAACCGCCGATTTGACTTTCGGAGGAGGGTTGAAC
>JAGBZD010000065.1 GCA_017628395.1 Paludibacteraceae bacterium
AGGTGGCAGAGTGGTCGATTGCGGCGGTCTTGAAAACCGTTGAGCTGCGAGGCTCCGGGGGTTCGAATCCCTCCCTCTCCGCAGCAAAGGGTGTAAATCAAGTAGTTACGAGATTTACACCCTTTTTTACACCCAAAAATCGAGGTTGGGTGTATTTTTTTTGAATTTTTAAGATAAATGCTGGCGAAAAAAGAAGAATGAGTGTCTTTCTCTTTTCGTCAGCATCTTTCTTGAGTGCTACCAACGCGAAAATAAGTTTAGTCCGTTTTGGGTATATAGCCAATGTGGTAAACCGAACTTACCAATTAAAAATCTTTTTGAATCCTCTCTAAAGATATTATTCGTGTATATAACATTAATTTGTCTCCTTCCGAAATCTCAGTATGCGCAATACACTCCATTCTAGATATAAAATTAACCATATCTGAAATCTCCTCTTCTTTGGAAACAATGATAAATGCTACATCTTGAGCAGTAAATTGTAATTTCTCTTTAATTAGTGCTTCGTTGGGTACAGGTTTATGAGTTGTCCTACGATCACCCCTCCATTGTTCATATCCAGCCTTATCCCAAAACCATGGAGTACATTCTGTATCTTCAACTAAATATCTCCACTCATTTTCCTCGTAATTTATTTGAATATTCCCATCATATTCTCCATAGTACTTTTTTATCATACCATGAATACTCTGATTAGCAGAGTGTGCATTTATACGATTAACAAATGCGACTATCTGAGGTTTAGAGCCTGGGGTTAAATCAAATGTAACATGCCTCTCATCTCCACCATGTTCTTTCAACTCATCCGCAAATCGTTTTTCAATAGTTTTCTGGAAACTTAAAGAGATTAGAATGTTTTCATCTTTAGCATACAAAATAGGATTTATTCTCTTATCCTCCGCCCATTCTTTAGTCAATCCAATAGCGTACTTTCCATATCGTTCAACAAACAAATTAGTTTTTGACAAAGGAATATCACAAAAACTAACCATTGGTATTCCAATTCCCCTGCCAGGATTTCGTCTATATGATAAATCCTCGTAGCAATAGTTTGGAATTAACCCCTCCATTAGAATAGAATATAGAATATCTATTGATTTAGTATAATGAAATAATGATGATGTTCTAAACTGCCCCATATAATATATTTTTAATATATGCTATCACAACTCTAATAACAGCATAAACTATAATAGTTTCTTTAATTCTTCAATATCAGGAAGTGCATTGCGCAATCGTTCAGGCATATCTTTCGTAGCTCTATAAGTTGCAACACCCATAGGTTTGTCATAATCTCGGATAGCAAACTCTACAAAAGACTGGTTCATATCGCGACATAACAGGATGCCAATTGCGGGGTTTTCGTGCGGTTTTCTTACATATGTGTCAAGGGCCGACAGATATGTACTCAATTGACCCAAGTATGAAGAACGGAATTTCCCTGATTTTAGCTCGACGGCAACAAGTGAGTTAAGTTCTCGATTGAAGAAAAGCAAATCAACAAACATTTCCTCTCCCGAAACCTCCAATCTGTATTGGTTGCCTACGAAAATAAAATCTTGTCCGAAGGTCAGAATAAACCTTTTGATGTTATCCACAATGGACGTTTCGAGCACACGCTCGTTCAAATCTTCATCTTGTGTATCAAGTTCTTCTACGTTGATAAAATCCAACAAGTATTCATCTTTGAATGCGTTTACTGCCTTTAATGCCTGCTTTGTACTTGGCATTGTAGCGGTGAAGTTATTGGGGAGCGTACCTCGATGGCTGTATAAATCTGCTTTGAGATAATCTCTTAAAGTATATTTATTCCAAAAGCGTGTGGCTGATTCGTGTATATAGAATAAACGAGCATCTAAAGACTTAGCCTTTGTTATAATCTCAATATGATGACTAAAGCCGATAGCAATAAAGTCCGCCCAATTAAATTCGTCAGCCATTGGCTGGCGAATTTCCATAAGCAACATTTGCTCGTTAAGTTCTGAATCGCTAACCGCAGTTAGCGTTTTATTTTCGTCAGCCATCGGCTGGCGATTTATAACGGGCGACCATTCTTCGTAGAATGAACGCATATTTTTTATGTTAGTGGCTGAGAAACCACGAAGTCCAGGTAACTCCTTTTGTAGTTGCTGGCTAATGGACTCAATTGCGCCTTTGCCCCAAAAGCCCTCACGAGAGTTTTTAGAAACATAACAACCTATACCATAATACAATGACAATTGTTCCTTATTAGCAGAAGATGCTGCACGATACTGACTACGCAATATCGCTTCCTTTATAACCCTTACCGCCTCAGCGTATGTCTGTAAATTGCTCATATTAACTTATTTTCTGCAAAGGTAAGGAAATAATGCCAATCTAATGCAAATATCATCGAGTCATTTACCCTTTAATAAGCAAATAATTTGTACCTTTGCAAGTTGATTTGTATATAGCAAATTTTGCAATGTAAAAAAGTCGTATTATAAAAACTATAAATTGAAATGGCAAATATAATATCTCTCTTCTCTGGCTGTGGTGGTCTGGATTTAGGATTTGAGCAGGTTGGAGACTACACTACAGTATGGGCTAATGATTTCAAACACGAAGCGTGCGAAACGTTTAGAAATCATTTTGGAGATATTATAGTAGAAGGAGATATTGAACAAATAGACCCCTATAATAATCCCAATATACCTGATTGCGATTTGATATTAGGAGGTTTCCCATGCCAAGATTTCAGTATCATATGGAAGCAACCAGGCTTAAATGGAGAGAGAGGTAATTTATATAAGAGTTTCTTACGTTTCGTTGACGCAAAGAAACCTAAAGCATTTGTTGCAGAGAACGTTAAAGGAATTTTGACTGCAAATAAGAAAAAGGCAATAGAGCAAATTATCAAGGATTTTCAAGATATTGCACCAGGTTATATTGTCAAACCTCGCCTATACAATTTTGCAGAATATGGTGTGCCTGAATACAGAGAGCGAGTTCTAATTGTAGGTATTAGAGTAGATACAGGTTTTAATTTTGAACATCCAAAGCCAACACATGGAACAAGCGATGGACTTCTACCATTAGTAACCGTAGGAGAAGCTTTTAAGGGTGTAGAAAAAGTTAAGGCAAACAATGAACTTATACGCTGTACTGAAAGAACAAAGAAAATAATCAGTCTAATTTCAGAAGGAGGTAATTTTACTGATATACCACAAGATAGCCCATTCTATGTTAAAGGTATGATTAGCCATGTGTACAGACGTGTGCATTTGAATGAACCATCAAAGACCATTATTGCGGCTGGAGGTGGTGGAACATGGGGATATCATTATCCTGAAAATAGACCATTAACTAATAGAGAGCGAGCAAGAATACAATCTTTCCCAGATAATTTCATCTTTTATGGAAATACGACTGAAGTACGCAGACAGATTGGTAATGCTGTGCCTCCTGTTGGTGTTCATGCTGTTGCAAAGGCATTAAAACCGCTTTTCTTAAATGATTATGAAAGAGTTGATTTAGTAGCAGAGTTAGAGACTTTAAGAAATATGCCATTTAGTGAAAGATATAAATTAATACTAAAATAATGATGGACTTACTGCTGACCAAGAATCCTATCATTAATTCACTTCATGCAAAGAGTATTAATGATTATACCTCAAAATACTTTGAGACTGCGACTCAATTGAATATTGCAACAGGATTTATTTCAAATGAGTCTATTGCGGAGTTGAAACGATTAGTTGAATATAGGAAACGTTCTTTGAATCTTTCACTGTTCATCGGCATGAATTATATTGATGGATTTACAAAACTACAATATGATGCCGTAAAAGAACTTGGCGCAAATTTGTTAGCAAATGGAATAGGCAATGTTTATGTCTCGCCAAAAGCATTATTCCATGGGAAAATGTATTCTTTCTTAAAAGGTGAGCAATGTTTGGGGGCTTTTGTAGGGTCTTCTAATTTAGGTAGTTTCATCGGGACTTCTCAGAATCTGATAGAATCAGATGTTTTCTTTGAGGCTGATTATGGAATGCAAGTCCACAACCGAATCGTAGAAATTACGAATATCTTAGGAGAACCTATATCGCAAGCAAAACCAATAGAAAGTTTTAAGGAGCCTACAACAGCCCTTTTAGATGGTTTTGAATATGTCAGGAAACTAAATAGTGACGAAAAGGCAAAATGCCTTTTACAAGCATCACAGAATACTATCAGAATACCATTAAAGACAGAGGAAAAATCAAATCTTAATGCATACTTTGGAGCAGGAAAGGTAAAAGGAAGATTCAGCAGGAGGGATTACTACGAAGTAGAAATTATAATCAGCACAAAACTTCCAAATCGCTCAATATTCCCAGTTTCTGATGATGGAAACTTTACCGTAGTAACAGGTGATGGCTATATGTTTGAGTGTGCTTGTCAGGGTACAAATAGCAAGAATTTCCGTTCAGCTCACGACTTGAAAATTTTAGGTCGTTGGATAAAGGGACAAATGGAAAACTGTGGAGCACTCAAACTTGGTGAAAAAGTTACAGAAGAGACTTTAAGGAAGTTTGGCAAGACCACTATGGTTCTAACTCAGTCCGTAGATAAAGATTTTTGGATTTTAACTCTTGAATAATTATGAGTTACCTTGAGGCATATACTAATTCATTAAATAATCCATCCCTTGCCGAGTCTATTAAAAAGACCGCAAAAGAGGTTATGGCAAATGTGGAAAGTCAATTTGATTTTTCGGGTCAATTAACAGGTCTGCTGTTAGGTAATGTACAGAGTGGTAAAACAGGACAAATGTTAGGCGTTATTTCTGATTTGGCAGATAAAGGTTATCGTGTATTCATTTTGTTAACCACTGATAATGTTGATTTACAACGTCAAACATATAATCGAGTTAAAGATGCATTAACAACATTTACTGTATTATCAGAAACTGATGTTGTATTATTTAATCCACAGAACTTATTAAAACCAATTGTAATCGTACTAAAGAAAAACACAAGTGTATTGCGAAAATGGGGAAATCTATTAGCATCATCGCAATTGAATACTGGACTGTGTCTTTGTTTTTTTGATGATGAGGCAGATGCCGCAAGTTTGAATACATTGGTAAACAAGAATCGTACAAGTACAATAAATAAGCACCTACAAAAGATTAAAGAAACAGCATCTTCATCACTTTATTTTGAAGTTACAGCAACACCTCAATCTATTATACTGCAATCTGGCATATCGGGGTGGAAACCTGCGTTTGTTAATTATTTCAAGCCAGGCGATGCCTATTTAGGAGGAAACTTCTTTTACTCTAATCCTACTTCTTATTGTATAAGATTTACATCTGAAAATGAATTGGAAGAAATTAGCGAGGAGGGAGATGTTTTGTGCCCAGAAGGTTTGAGAAAAAGTATTATGTCCTTTTTGGTTGTATGTGCATATAAAAGAATCAAAGGTGAGACAAATTGCAATTTCATGATTCATCCAAGCATCAGAATAGCCATACATAATAAGTTTACTGAATGCGTACAAGGGTACTTGAATTTATTACAACAATCTACCTCTGATGATGGATTCAAAGAACAACTAAAAGAGGCGTGGACAGATTTGCAGCAGACAAAACCTGATTTAGTTCATTATGATGATATATATGAACAGGTCGTTGATATTTTAGATAATACTTTAATATGTGTTATTCCGCTTAATTCAAAGAGTTTTATTTGCCGAGATTCTAACAATCCTGATGCTTTAGATTTGTCAAAAGGTTTCAATATTGTTGTTGGTGGAAATACTTTAGGGCGAGGTATTACATTCCCACATTTGCAAACAATTTATTATTGTCGTTCTTCTAAAACACCTCAAGCTGATACATTTTGGCAACATTCAAGAATTTTTGGGTATGACAGAGAAAAAGAATTAGTAAGAATATTTATACCACAAACCTTGCACTCATTGTTTGTTTCGCTAAATGAATCCAATGAAATTCTAATCAAACAAATAGAAAACGGAATAGACAATATACAAATTATTTATCCAGAGGGCATTAAACCTACAAGAAAGAATGTGCTTGATAATAAATACTTGAATCTTATTGTAGGCGGAGTAAATATGTTTGCTTCAAATCCGATTCCTAATTACACGCAGGATGTTGATAATATTGTTGATGCATATACGAATTTAGAGTATGTCGATGTGCCAGCTGAAACTTTGATATCTATACTGAAGAAAACTGGAAGTGCCGAACAAACAGACTTTGATAGTAAAAAATACATTTCATGCATAAAGGCTCTTCAAGAAAAGCGACCAACAATAAAGTGTCGTTTAATTGTTAGAGTTAATCGTGATATAAGCAAGGGTACGGGAACATTGTTATCTCCAACTGATAGAAAATTGGGCGATAAGTTTAACGATGATATAACATTAACAATCTATCGTGTTAATGGTTCTACTGATAAGGGTTGGGATGGTATGCCAATTTGGATTCCAAATATAAAGTTTCCTGATGGAATATGCTTTTACGATATTGTTGAGTAATGACAATGGCGACCGAATAAAGTGGTCGCCATTACTGTTACAATTTCATTCCTCTACTCTTCTTTGGCTGTATAGGCTGGCGGATTGACTGTCGGAGTTTGTCGTACTGCTCACTAAACCATTGGCTGAGAGGTACTCGATTTGCGGTTAGTGTAAGTCGCTTATCGTTATCTCGCAGAATCTGTAGAGGGGTATTATCCGTAGCAAACCACCTGTTATGCTCCGAGGAGAATAGTCGCCCTGTAAAGTTCAGAACCTTACCCTTAATCAGCTCGGCAAAATCCATTGCCGAAAGCCCGATTTGCTTGGCAAGGCGTTCCAATCTCAGGAGGTTGGCAAAATCGGGATACCAACGATGAGCAGTATTGATTATCGAATTGAGGATGTTGGTCTCCTCCTTATGCTCGATCTCCTTTGCTTCAAGAGCCTTACGATGCTCATTGTCCTTATTCATCATTGCCCTGCTATGTTCTACTTGCATTTGCTTGATGCAGGATTGCAGTTGTTCAATGATCTCATCTCGGATTGCGATTTCATCTTTCAAATCCTCGTTCTTGCGCTCCAATGATTTCATCTTACCACTGCCGAAAAGAGAACTTACTCCGCTTGCAAGGGCTGTGGCAGCATCGGTGGCTACGCTTTTGAGTTTGTCGGTGCGTATCTCCGATTTCACCTGTTTTAGTTCTTGCTCGGCAAGATCTATTTGGTGTTCCTTGTGCTGTCGCTCTGCCTCGATGCGTTCCAACTCGGCACGCTGCTTCTCGATGATGAAGTCGTTACGCTCCAAATGCTCCTTGCCCGTCACGGTTTTGGATTGCCCTCGCTCCATTGATAAGATTTCGGATGCCAAGGTCTGCATCTGCATCATATCATCATCGTTGAGTTTTCGGCTCTTACCCGTATCGTGGTCCATCCAATCGAATACAATATGGGCGTGGTAGTTGGGTTTGAACCAACGACCGCCAATTTGAAAACTCTCCTTATCGTCAGGGGCTGGCTCCGCACCGAGCCAATGCCCCTCGTCTTTGTGTAGGAAGATTTGTAGCGGTGTGATACCCCAACGCTGTTGGCACTCCTCGCCAAACCTGCAAACATCCTCCAATGTGGTATTGGGCTTGATGAGTAGCACACCCTCACGAATAGGTGAGCATCCTGCGACCTTGATAATCTTCCCACTCTTGGTTTTGCGTTCCCGCTCTTTCTCCTGCATTGCTCGCCCCGTCTTAGACTTTACCATCTGCTTGATGTTGTCGTAATGCGTCTGTAAGTCATAGTCGCCGAGGTGCGGATTTACCCAATACTCATTGTCGGCTACAAGTTGGGGTATGAGGTAGATTTTAGACTCTCCGATGTTACGCATATACTCGGGAGTCCTTAGGTTGTGTGCCTCGCTCGATGATATGTTGCAAGGCTTGATATGTATGCTGCTTTTTACTGCCATAGGTCTTTGTTTTTATTGTTTATAATTAGGTCGTTTGTTTGCTCGCTTCCGCAGTCGGGGTTCTTAGGGGCGAAGCCCATAAGCGGAGTGCAGAGAGGCCACTCTGCACCCTCGGTAGAGCCCACAACTACTTTAAGCGAAGCGTGTAGTTATAGTGGGCTATAACCTGAAGCCTCGTTTCTTCTTCGGCTGCGGTTGTGGCATCCGCCTTGCGGATTGGACTTGCGATTTTTTCTCTGCCTGTTTTGCTTGATTTCGGTGGCATAAATAGTCGTTCAAATCCTTGTGTCCTGCGTAGTGATGCGACATATCTTGAAGCCTATTCCCGAATATCTTTTTCAGATTTTCATACGCTCTTTTCCCTGCTTGATCGTTGTCGAGAAAACAACCGATTCGGGTGTATGGGCGTAGCAGTTGCTCCGCTTTTGAGAGGTTGGTAACGGAGTTCAGCACCATATAATCCTGCTCGCTTGTGCGAGGCTCTTCGGGATTGTTGTTCACTTGGATTGTGAAGAATGAGAGATAATCCATAAAGCCCTCGAAGAGGTAACACACTGCTCGTTGCTCGCCCTGCTGTCGGATATGGGTAATATCCTTTGGAGCAAGACAACCTTTGAAGTAGCGGTTGCGGAGTTCATAGCCACCTGCGATATTCGGGAAACAAATAGCGAAATATGGTTTGCCGTTATGCTCAAATCGCAACTCTTTACACTCTCTTTTGGCGAGTTCGATGTTTATCCCTCGTCCTTGCAGATAGTCGATGAGGGCTGGAGAAGATAACTCGCCAACCTTTATGTCCTCGAAACTATGATTAGAGGTTTGTTGCTCTCCAAAAGAAAAGGATGCCGGGCGAATGTAGGGAGTTCGCTCCGCTATGCGTTCCAACAGATAGGCTACATTCTCGTTATGGTATAGTTCCGCTGCCAATGCGATGATGTTGCCACCCTTGCCGATACCGAAGTCGTACCATTGGTTTAACTCGGTATTTACCTTGAACGAAGCATCTGTTTCGTTCCTCAGTGGTGATTTATACCATAGGCTCCTGCCTTGTTGCTTAACAGGCGTATAACCCAAACTTTGCAGATAGTCTGCCAACTTAATTTTCTTTATTTCGTTGATGTTCATATTGTTTCGTTTTTATAAGTTA
>JAGBZD010000066.1 GCA_017628395.1 Paludibacteraceae bacterium
CCATCGTTTCGGACGGATACTCTGCGGACAGGCGTTCTACTGTTTGGCTCCACCTTTTTTTAGCAGGTCGATGCCGTCTTCTTGTTTGATAATCTCAAGAAGGCGCTCATAGCCTGTAACGCGGAGTTTCTGGTACTCCACTTCGCGACGGAGACGCTCGTTCTCCACACATAGGTTCTCTAGAGCTTGGTCTTTTGCATCCATGTGTTTCGAGTTTGAGTGCAAAGATACACTTTTTTCTTGACTCTTGCAAGAAGTAAGCCATGTATTGAGCGTGCGTTGGGGAATTTTCCACTTGGTATAACATTCCACTTGGCTCATACCTGACTGAAAATAATCATCCAAAACTTGTTGCTTGAATGATGCAGAATAACGATTTAGAGTTCGCTTCATAAAACATGAATCTTAATAATTGATACTTTTTGTTCATTTTATGAGTAAACCTATTTCAGTATAAGACAGTGCGTTTTGTTAAGATTCGCCCCTTCCACTGGTTTAGTGCTACGGGGTCCCCGAAAAAGCGTGCTTTTTGGGGTGCATATCGCGGCTATCCCCACGAGAAATCCCCGCCTTTCTTTGTCCATTATCTCGAAAATATTCGGGATATCCTTGTGTCCCGCCACCTGTCATGCCTTTGCCAGTGGTCTGGCAAATATCCTCCGTTCCCTATCGGTCACTTCGGAACAACCGGAACATCCGTCCTTCTTCATCAGTCCTATGCTCAACGGTGTCCCGTCTCGCGTGTCCCGATTTCCTTCCAGCTACCGGTCTAGTGCTCGGCGGTAGTTCGCCAAGTATCTTCCACCCTTCGATTCAGTTCTCGTGGCTATCCCCACGAGCATTTCTTTGATCCCTTCTCGCATCTCTTGCGGACCTTCTCCTACCATTTATCAAGCGTACATTGAGAATCATTAAATTGTATTCAACCTTGCAAACATCCTAATGTTTGTTGTTATATCGAAAAAAAGCACTACCTTTGTCGCGAAATACAAACACCGTTGTCATTAAACCCTTTAACTGATTTGTCTAACTTAAAAACTTTACGACTATGCAAACACAAGAACCCATCAATTCTGAGATGCAGGAGCAAGACACCCCGCAAGCATCAGCTAAACTCTCATCTCAAAAAGATTACTTCTCCATCGCACTTTCAACCATTCTAGGTGGAGCCACAGCACTAACCATTATCGCTCTCTTTGTTGGCGTTATCATTGCTGTCATCTTTGGCATTCAATGTGGCTATAATCGTTGGTTCTCAATGGATAACTTGGTCGCGGTTGGCAACGCGGGCTATTACTACGACGCAGAAAACCATAGCTTCGTTGATCCCACACCACATCGCCGTGTCATCAAGGGGTGTACATCTCTGCAATACGCAGGTAGTGACACTATTGGCATCGTACAGATGGATAACGACAAGTATCGCTATCTCAATTTAAACACACTCTCTTTCCTCAATGACCACCAATACGACTATGCCTACTCGTTCTATGATAACCGTGCTATGGCATTGACCAACGATACCTTATATTGTATTAACATCCAAGGCGATGTCATCAACTCCGAACTCTCAAACTGGCTCTATCTATCCATCACGCCCCTTACCTATTCCATTATGTCGGAGGACGAAGATGGATATACAACCACCAACCACCTGCCTACTAACTTCTACCTTTACGAAGATATCAACCATGCTTATGGCCTAATGTCCTCTAATTTCACCCGCCTGACCCAACCGCTTTTTTCTGACATATCAGCACTAACACAGAATGTTTTTCTCTGCGAATATGAATACTCCGAAATAAGCGTATTAGTCAATCAAAACGGAGAAATAATCAAGTAAATCACCTCAAATTCCCTACTACAATGATCACTCTAAGCCAAATAATACAAAGTGAGGATAATTTCGATTATCCTTCGTATATGCTAAATATCTTTGAAACACTCGGCATTGACTATGCGATATGCAAGAACCAAAACGAACTCTTCGAGGGTGTTAATCCCGATAGTATTCTAGTCAACGATAATTGGAAAGAACACATTGATTTAGTGGAAGTTGTCAAATCTCCACCGCCTCATACGGATTATATTTACTATCCGTCCGAGTACCTACGGGGCAAACCATGGGATTCTTCTTGTACAGTCTTCGCTCTGTTCTCAATACTATACAAACTGATGACAGGTCAAATCCCATATGTCAACCACCTTCCTGAAACAATGTTCAACACAGAAGATAGTATCAAGTTCCTATTAAAAGCGCGTAAAAATCAGTTACTTGACTTATCGTTAATACCACCTTCTTTGCGTAGCATGTTTTCCAAGGGATTGAGCATTCCGCGTAAATACCGTTACAAATCTATAGATGCATTTATTGATGACTTCATGGTACTCCTGCCCGTAGCATTGAGTGAAACCATTAGTCATTTTACGCTTGAATCGTCTCAAGAACCAACACCAGATCAAGAGTCAGACTACGAAATAGACGAAAATCTCGAACAGTTCGAGCAACAAATCGACTATTTCAAGCTAATCACTTCCAGTCAAACAGAATTTTTCTTGCCCATCCAAAAAGATACAGAGGGCAGTTTGGATGACCTTGTGGGCTTGTACGATCTCAAGCAGTACCTCCGTCATGGAGTGCTCGCTATCATGAAGAACCCTGAGAAGGCACGCAAATACAAACTCGCCATCCCTAATGGTATCCTTCTATATGGGCCTCCTGGATGTGGTAAAACCACCATTGCGCAGAAGTTTGCTGCGGAATGCCAAATGAATTATGCCATTGTGAACGCACAAGACATCGCTTCTACATTCGTACACGGCACACAGCGCTTGGTCAAACAACTCTTCCAACAAGCCGAGCAAAATGCCCCAATAGTATTGATTCTGGATGAGATTGAAACCATGGTACCCAATCGCAATGACCCGAGTATGGTCAAGACGGCAGAAGACACCAATGCTTTTTTATCCGAAATGAATAATTGCGGTGAGCGCGGTATCTTTCTCATTGGTACCACCAATCGCCCACAATTCATGGATAGTGCGATCTTACGCAGTGGACGCTTTGACAAACGCGTGTATGTTCCGTTGCCTGACGAGCAAACGCGCAAAGAACTCTTCCGCGCCTATTTAGCAGGTCGTCCTATCGACACGAACATTGACTACCAACGCCTTAGCCGTTTAACATCGGGCGGGTATATATCTTCGGATATTCGCCAGATTTGTGACGAAGCAGCAGCTCGTGCATTCCATGATGATGCTATCATTACCCAACAGCTCCTTGAGCAAGTCATTCGTGAGGGTGGACCTTCTGTCAATAAAAACGAACTAAAGACATACGAAGAAAGCCGTAAACATATAGATCCAGCCATACATCATACGGCATCTCTTAATCAAATAGGATTTCGTTAATATGGTTTGCCAGTCAATCGCTGTGTTGTTACGAACGGGAATTTTGTTAAAATATTCATCTTTTGTTTGCCCACCAATGCAATTGCATTCTTTTGGGCAAAACAAAAGATACCCCTCGATTTTTATATATTTTTGCAGGCACAGTGTGCCGTATTTTTGTTCAAAAGATTGACGACAATTGACAACCTTAATTGACAATAATTGTCTTTAATAATGAATTTAATATCAGTTTCTTCATCAAATGTATCACTCTAATATATACTCTACTATGCAACTTTATATTTTATCTTTCCCAGAAGTTCAATCCATCGTTTTCTGCGGTGATATCCACGGTGATTTCATCGCTTTGGTGGATAAACTCCGCCAGACTGACATTCACGATGCATTGATCGTCATAGCTGGTGACTGCGGCTTTGGCTTTGAGGCTCCCGATTACTATGAGGATACCTACCAGAAAATCCTCCGCCACCTTCATGCCTACAACCTTTGGATTGTAATGTTTCGTGGCAACCATGATAATCCTGCCTATTTCAATGGGGACAAACGCATCACGCACGAGCGTTGGCAAACGGTTCCTGATTATACCATTTTGCAGGCATGCAATCATAATATTCTCTGTGTAGGTGGGGCTATTTCTATTGATCGCCAAATGCGTTTGCAATGGATGGATATACGCCCCGAACATGAGGCTTATTGGATAGATGAAGCACCCGTGTATAATCCAATGGCGTTAGATTCTCTCTCTGAACAAGGAGTAAAAATTGATACCGTTGTATCGCATACAGCTCCTTCCTTTTGCGAGTTGCAAACCAAACGTGGTTTGTCTTCATGGTGCATGAAAGATTCAGCACTTTGGAATGACACTACCCAAGAACGCCAAACAATGGATGATATTCACGCCCATCTATTGCGTGATAAGCACCCGTTGAAGCATTGGTACTATGGTCATTTCCACCAATCCCGGCACTCACATATTGATGGAATCAACTATACTTTATTAGACATTATGGAGTTGCAAGAACTTATCAATTGATTTACGATTTGAGCCTTCATTCGATGAGTTATCTTGCGAAATTAAACTAAAAAATACAAATTTCGCCACCAATCAACACACATAAATAGCGAAATTAAACAAAAAACATTAATTCCGCTACTAAACTCTTGCAAATCTCATAGAATTATTGTACCTTTGCAGCGATTTTAAACTATATATGGTTATGCAATTGATAGGAAGATCTAAAGAAATTCAAAAATACCAATAGGCAAGACCTGCAAAGCCGTAAGAGCAGGAGTAAAAACATGTAGTACGATAGGCGACAAGGCAGAAAAATTTAGAGAAGGTCAACACGGGGTAGAAGAGAAAATGTCTCTAACACCTCCTCCATACACGGAGAGAGAAGAATGCCAAAGAACGAGATAACTAATGATTCAAACTTTTTTTAATTCCGCTAACGGTTAGAATTACTTATGGGTGAATGTGTAACGATAGATCAACTTGTAAACATAGAGCAATGTGAAATTTGTTGTACGCCAGTGGGGTATCCTAATGTCATATTTTACAGGAATAATGGACGAACACTTTGTGCAAATTGTTATAAGATGATAAAAGAAGAAAAAATAGATCGAGAATATGAAAAAAATAATTTTCTAAAATTATTAGACTCGATTAAGAATACTGATAAAAGATATCATGCTATTTTTGCTTATTCTGGAGGTAAAGATAGTACGGTTGCACTATACTCAGCAATAAAAGACTTTGGTCTGAAATTACTTGTATTTAACTTTGATAATGGATTCAAAGGAGAACGCGTCATTAATAATATAAATAATGTGATTAGAGACCTCAATGTAGATTTCTATCAGATTAAGTCTCAAACAAGATATACAATCATTCAAGATATCAACAATTCTATCTTTCCATGTGGGAGGTGCTCCTCATTAAAGACTCTATATCCGATGTTGACTAAAATGTTTGATGTAAAGTATGTAATTACGGGCATTGAATGTGTTTACAATAATGAAGTCATTCGAAATAGAGGCACATTCTATCAGATAAATTGGCCCGCAGTATTTAATTGGAGCAAGAATGATATTGAAAGTCGAATTAAAAACATTCCTTGGGAAGACCCTAATTATGGACCATTTGATTCCGATTGTTTATGCCCTATAATTGCATTGAGAAAAATATATGGTTCAAGTGTATCTCCGAATCTTGATCTGTACTATGGCAAAAAAGAACAGCATGTTGTGCCATATTATGCGAGGTTAGTAAGGTATGGTGCCATTTCAAAAGCAGACTTCTATAAAATCATATGCACAAATTTAATCGTAGATAATGAGTGCTTAAAAGAAGAATTTGAAAAAATAGCACGTGAAAATGGAAACTAATTACAAAGAATACATTAAAGGAATATTAACGAATACTGCCCATATAATTGACACCCATACACATATAGGGGTTGCTATTGGCAAGTATGTTAAAGGCTTGGGCGGGTATTGTCAGTCTTTAGAGGAATTGAGACTGAAAATGTTATTGAATGAAGTAGATCTCTCATTTGTTTTTCCATTTCCCGAAATGGAAGGTAATTTTTTGTCGAATATTAAGCAAAATAATGGTCAAATATTTACGAGGGAAGATTTCGATTACCAACTCTCAAACCTTAATATGGTGAATGAAATAATTAATAAACATTACAACATGTTTATTCCTTTTATGATTATCAATCCAAAAAACAACACTGATCATATAATCAACTTTTTCAAAAAAAATAACCAATATTTATTTGGATTTAAAATACATACAAAATCAAACGACATCTCTCCCGAGGAGATAACCGATTGTAAATTTTTAGATTTCTGTAAAAGTAATAAGTTACCCATTATATTCCACTCACGTGCGTGCGATGAAAGATATTCATATCATTCTATACTTAAATTTGCAAAAAAAAATCCCTCAATAAATGTTTGTGTAGCTCATGCTGCAGGTTTTGATAAGCATTTTTATAGTGAGATACAAAATTTTAATAATGTATATTTTGATGTCTCCCCGTTGTTGTATTTATGTAAGCATGCTAGTGACGGAAATAAAAATATAATATCCAAGGAACCAGTTGATATTGACTTTGAGAATCCAAGAGAAGTTTTATATATGTTATATACTTTGGCTCCGCAGAAAATCTTGTGGGCTACTGACGAACCGTGTGGGCGTAGCAATAGTCACACATATAAATTACAGGTTGATATAATAAAACAAATGAGTAAAAATGTGATAGCACAGATAAAAAAAAATACAATAAAATTCCTATATCATGAAGAAATTTAGAAAAATATACATAAATATAAATTCAATATGTAACTGCAAATGTGTAAATTGCATTCTGTCTGAGGATTCTAGAAAAATGCATGATGAATTATCTATAGATGAAATCAACAATTTGGTTGACTCTATTCCTCAAATCACAGATAATCAACATTATAATATTGCTGAAGTTAGTGGGGGTGAACCAACTCTTCACAAGCATTTTATTGAAATTGTTAAGATTCTTCAGAGTGCTAAGACAAAAGGTCATTTACACAAGATTGCGCTATTGACAAATGGTTTAACAGCCTCAAACAAAGCATTTTGTAGTGATATTTCTCAGTACATTGATGATGTAGTTATAACGTTGTATGATACAAATCCTATTAATCATGATTGGTTTACAAATGTATCAGGTTCTTTTGTTGATAAAATTGCTGCGATAGACAATTTTTTAGAATGCGGTGTTAATGTTCATATAAAATTGCTAGTAATAAGACCATCATATCAAAGGCTACCAGAAATAGCAGAATTTATAAATCAGAAGTGGGGAAACAAAGTTCATGTTGCAATAAACGGAACCCATTATACGGGTGACGCTCACAGAAATAACGATGTGTTGTTTATTAAGAATCAAAATGCTAAGCCATATATAGAAAAAGCATTAGATATATTAATAATGAATAAAACTATTGTTAGTGTATTCTTCCCTTTATGTATTCTTGATCCAATATACTGGCAGTACTCTCCCAGGGGATTTAAAGATGTTATAGATGCATCTCTATCAATATCTCCTAAATATAAAATCGGGAAGGCCGATAGACTTCTTGACGAGTTTATTCATAGAAATGATGTATGTGAATCTTGTTTGTTGGTAGAAAGATGCAACTGGCCATGGAAGAGATATTGTGAAATTTTAGATGAGCAGGAGATTATCGAAGCGAAAAACAATATGTATAAAAATATAATAAATTGAGAATCATGGATAATTACGAAACGAATTCAGAAAGAAAGGTGCAAATTATTTCTGGAAAAACTAATCAAACAGTTGAGTTTATTATTAACGATGAATGTTTGGCTAAAGAGAATTATGAATGTATTGGATGTAGCAATTCTGACTACGGATCATGATGCTAATTAGCATAAATCAAGAGGATGACACATTTCATTATGTCTTTTGTTATTCTCTTGATTTATCCATCTAATGCATAAACTTGTAATCTAGAAATATAAAGCATCCTCAGCAGATTATAATAGAGGATGCTCTATGCGTAGTTACTCACAAATTGAATAAACTCTTATCAATACGTCTCACATAATGTATGTTTGGTTTGATGCATTAACGAATTACATTTCATCACAAAGAGGTGCCGAGACGGATGATTTTAATAATGTTTGGAAAAACACTATACATTTTATTAGGAAAGATCTACTTCGTTTTCATGCTGATATTGGCTGCTATGCTGTTAGCGTTAGATTTACCATTATGAAAGAGTGTCGTGGCGCATGGTTGATGAAATGTAGCAGACAAGAAAATATCCAACTCTTCTCAAAAAGAAACAAAATCATAGGTTAAAATT
Source organism: Paludibacteraceae bacterium (assembly GCA_017628395.1). Classification (GTDB taxonomy): domain Bacteria; phylum Bacteroidota; class Bacteroidia; order Bacteroidales; family Paludibacteraceae; genus Colicola. The sequence continues at coordinate 8,290 of JAGBZD010000066.1, forward strand.
ATAGAAACATGTTCTAATTATTGCACCTAAGTTATATATGCAAAAGCATGTATGATGAGTATAAAACTTCGGGAATTAAATGAGAGATAATATTTTATCATTATGTGAAATGCCATATAAAGCGGTTCCCCTTTTTTTAAAACAAGAGGTGGAATCGTTGTATTTATATGATACTATTTATATTGGAAGTGAGTTTTGTTGGGAGAAATTGTATCCTAGTGGAGGCTGGAGTCAAATAATTGATTTATGTCATCAAATGCATAAAAAAGTATTTTTTGTCCTTCCAATCCTTTTAGAGCGGTTTAATGATTTTTTTAAAGTTATTGTTTGTGCTCTTGTGCAGCATGGTATAGACGGTTTTGTTGTTAATGATTATGGAACATTATGGTATATGGTCAATAATTATTCAACATTAGATATCGTTATTGGTCGATTGTTGTTAAAGTCAGCAAGAGATTATTTAAAGTCTAATGATGTCAATATACAGTGTCGTTTCCCGATGGAAATAATAAATATTGTTCATCGTTTTAATTGCGTTAGAATAGATGTTGATTATAATGTGTTGTCTTATGACATTAAAGAAACTATTGATATTGAAATAGGTGTGCACAGTACATGCTATATAACATCAACTACTCTTTGTGACTATATACTTTACAATCAGGATAAAGATGGTGTGATAGGAAGTAGGTGTGAATATAATTGTTATAAGGAATTTACTTTTCTTCCTAATAGTCCATTATTTAAGTTGGGTAATGCATTATTATTCTTGCAGCAAGCGGATTCTATTAAATACGCTGATAAGATTATTGTTGATATAATATGTAATAAGATTAAATCAGATATAATATGAAAATAATGGTTCCATTAAACCCTTATTACTCGGTATCCGAGTTAGTGCAAGCAGGAGCTGATGGTTTTTATCTAGGCTTCATTCCGAATCATTGGTTGAGGGCATTTCAAAATGGTAATTTTATCAATAGAAGAGGGCATAATTTTTCTGTCAATTTTACTGAAAACACAATCATTAATGCTTTAGAGTTGTGCCATGAATATGGTGTTCCTGCTTATTGTACATTTAATAATCATCAGTATACTCAGTGCGAATTAGAACACATTAAGCGCGCTATCAATTTTTTAGCGGAATACAATATTCATGGTATAATAGCATCAGATATCAATGTTTTAGAATATTGCAAAACGATTCATATGCCAACAACACTAAGTACATGTGCGACTGTTTATAATAGATATTCCTGCGAATTTTATAAATTATTCGGCGTTAATCAAATAATACTCCCTAGAGATATTACATTGTCTGAAATGGAAAATATTATAGCATGTGTTCCAGATGTAGAATGGGAAACTTTTATTTATCATTCACATTGTCGTTTTAGCGAAAGTGTATGTTTGTCCAATCATGGTTTATATGGTAATATATGTAAACGTTTCCGTAATTCTCCACAAATTTTGTGTAAAAATAAAGAGTATAAAAGAACAGTAGACTACTATTACAACAAACCTCTTGGCTCATGTGGTTTGTGTGAAATTTATAAAATGAATCAAATAGGAGTTACGTGGTTAAAAATTGTTGAGCGAACTTTGCCTAATATTGTAATAAAGGAAACATGCAAAAAAGTTAAATATGCTATTGATTTGATGAATTCTGTAGACTCTGAATCTGCATTCCAACGAAATATTCAATCTAAAGAAATGTGTGTAAGAGGTAATAACTGTTATTACAAATAACAATAACTGAAAATAAACAAGATTTATATGATTTATTTGAAATACTGAAACTGTTGTTACAATGGATTTAAACAAAAGTAATGTTGAAAGGATTGGGAATATACCTATTTGTATAGAAGAGTATGAAATGCTTTTATATGAGAACATTCGAGAACAATTAACAAGTGATAATAAAATACTACACCATTTGACTCGGTCAGCAAATGAACATGTTATTAATAAACTGAATTTGTTTTATCATGACTCACGGTTTACAAAAATTATAATACTAGCAGGTAGGGTGTATTGTGAAGAATGTTGGGATACAAGAAAAGATTTCTTTTTTGAGATGAAAAAACGAAATAATCATTCTAAACGATACTGGGATTCAGTGAAATGTTCTTACAATAAGGTTGCTCAAATTCCAGTATGGTACATCTATGAGTCAATCGGTATGGGGGAACATGGCCTTATAGTTAAAAATACAGATAATAAGGTAGAAAAAATATGGTATTCAAATTTATCAAATGTTGAGTGTGTTTTTTATACTTACTTAAAAACGAATTATATGACTATTTTTCCACGAGTTTATTATGTTTCAACTGATAGAGTAATCATGGAGAAACTTAAAGTCGGTCTAATGAGTACTCATGAATTGTTGCCTTATATTACTTATATTGATAAATTTGTTAAAGTAAGGAATGATTTATTTGGTTTTAGGGAAAAGTATGTAGATTGGGATGAACTCTCTCAGTATCTGGGGGAATATCATTGGTTCTACCAATACTTGAAAGAGATTGAAAAGGGATTAAATACTATATTGGGGGTAATGTCAATTGGTGACTTATCAAGTAGCAATATTGGTTTTAGGAGCGATGGAGATGTAGTCTATTTTGACCCTATTTATAAGGCTTTAGAATATAATATGGGAGTTTTATAAAATTACAATTCGTAAACCCGAAATGAAATAAAAACAAATACTAACTATGTTATCTCCAAATTTTGATACATCTGAGTCTGAAATACCACTGAATGCTCTCACACCAGATTTCCCTCATTTATCCAATCGCCTTGCCTATTTGCTTCAACATTCCAATTTGCCAGACAAATATGGCTGGGTGTCAGTTGATGTACTATGTAAAGAATCTGGCTATAAAGAACATATCATCCGAACACTTGTCCTATTTGATGACAAGGGGCGATTTATATTCTCAGACGACCAGATGAAGGTACGCGCTTTATATGGACATTCTATCAAGATAGAGAGTGATGCTGTACCCATGCAACCACCTGCCGTGCTATATCATGGAACGGCAGTGAAAAGTCTTGCTTCCATTTTGAAGAAGGTATAAAACCGATGAGTCGTGCTAAAGTTCATTTATCTCCAACTTATGGCATGGCTTACTTCGTAGGAGGACGCCATGGCATGCCAGTCGTCCTTGAAATCAATACTGCCGCGATGGCATCAGATGGATATGTTTTCTACAAAATCACCAACGATGTTTGGCAAACAGATTACATACCCCAAAAATATATAAAGGGGATAGCTGATTTGCCCTATGCAGCAAAATAATCGAAATCATAATCCAATCCTATTGAATCCCCATAGATCTCCTTTGTGGGTCACTTAATGCATAGGAAAACCTATACTGAACTGCACTAATCTAAAATCTTTTTCATAAAAAAAACTGCACTAATCGCAAAAATTGGCGAATTAGGGCATTATAACACATTATGCAAGGTTGCAAAGGTTGTATATATAATATATATACAGTACCTTTGCAGCAAATTTCAAAATACTTGAAAAAGCAAGACCTACAAAGCTGTAAGAGTAGGGATAAAATCTAAGTCTTATGGAAATGAGTAAATGCAAAAATTGTGACAAGCCCACACCAAAGCCAATTCTCGAGAAATTTAATGGATTATGTATTACCTGTGAAACGATGCGCAATAAGCACATCAAATTCTTTTAATTTAACAACAAAACCTTAAAACCGACGGGCCGATGGGGTATAACAGGCAAAACCACTATGAAAGTAGAAGAGTATGAGGACAAGACCACGTTTATCGCAGATTCGGGTTATTCCATCAAAGTTGAAACAGTTCATCGTAGTGATTGTTCTAGTGATTCGGACTATCATTGGCAATGTGACCGCGCTCGTGAACGTGCAGAAGAGCATGAGAAGTAGAAAAATGCTAGGAAGTAGTCGCTAAGTGACTACTTCCTAATATTGTATTTTGTAATCACAACATCTATTCTAGTTCCAAAACCATGACCACCCCTCATCGCATATACCCCAACTGAAGCGAAGTTGCGCAGGAATATACTAACCTCGTTAAGCAATTCGTTGAAACGAAATATCCTCGCGAAGAGTATATCAAATGCTTCTTTGACTTATACGAAGTGAATCCTATAGACAATAGTGTGATACATTTGGAAAAGATATACTATCCCACAAAAGAGGGATATATCCATATGTTAGTTGCACTATTGACTTATCCCGATATTACATTCCAAGATTTACCAATGTATATCCCCCAAGAGGTATATGACCATATGTTAGTAGGTCTTCGTTTTCCACGATATGGACATGTTTGCAACCTGTCTATACATCCTCGGCATCGCAAACCCATTGCCGTAGAGATGACAACACTTCAGCAAGATGCACGCGAAATCGCAGGAGAAGATATGTATTCTTTCCTTTTGCCACCCTCCCATCAACAAGATGCATTTCAAGAATTAGCAGTATATCTCGAATGTCGCAGGATGGAAATAAAAGTAACGCACGTTAAAGAAGACGCACTCAGGTTCCTCACGTTCAGCAAGATAGATGCCGAAAAAGTACAACAACTGCTCAACGTGTCAGACTTCCGAGGAATAGAAACAGCACTGAATGATATGTACAATACATTACCTACAGAAGAACAAGCAGATTTATTCTGGCTAATCCACTGGCTTGATCGGAATGACCTAAAATACGATTACATTAGAAACGAAATGAAGTAAAAACCAAATACTAATTAACTATGTTACTCCAAAATATTGATACATCTGAGTCTGAATTACCACCTAATGCTTTCACTCCAGAATTTCCTGCTCAATCTAAACGCCTTGCCTATCTGCTTCAACATTCCAATTTACCAGATAAATATGGTTGGGTGTCAGTTGATATACTATGTAAAGAATCTGGCTATAAAGAATGTGTCATCAGTGCACTTGTCTTATTTGATGACGACGGGCGATTTATTTTCTCGGATGACAAGACAAAGGTGCGCGCGTTATACGGACACTCTATCAAAATAGAGAGTGACGCAATTCCAATGCCCCCTCCTAATGTGCTATATTATGGAATAGTAGAGAATAGTTTGCCCCTCATTTTTAAAGAAGGTATAAAACCGATGAACCACACAAGACTTCATTTATCTCCAATCTATGGAAAGGCTTACTTCTTAGGAGGATACCTGAGTATGCCAGAAGTACTCGAAATCAACAGTGCAGCAATGGCAGCAGATGGATATGTTTTCTATAAAATCACCAACGATGTTTGGCAAACAGATTACATACCCGCAAAATATATAAAGGGGATAGCTGATTTACCATATGCATCAGAATAATCGAAATCATAATCAAGTGCTATCGAAACCCCATAGATCTCCTATGGTGGTCGCCTAATTCATAGGTAAATCTACACAAGACTGCACTGATTGCAAATTTAGCGAATTAAACCCAAATCGGTCATTAGATTTGGGTTAAAGCATTATAATACATTGTGCAAGGTTGCAAAGGTTGTATATATGAAATATATGCAGTACCTTTGCAGCGTGATTCACTTCACATCGTACATATAAACCTTAAAAACCGATGTGCCAATGGGATATAACAGGCAATTGGTTATGAAAACAGTTTTAAACGGATTTATTAGTTCTATTATTTCTAAAATTGAAAACGGATATGATGATGTAGCAACACTAACTCCTGATGTTGAGAGTATCCCGTTTGCAATGAATAACTGGATTCAGATCTCAGGAGCTTTGTTTTTTGGTAGAGAACTCCAAGATGATATCACTGTAACGATATGCTTGGAAGGATGTAATTCAGACAAGTTGCCAATCTATCAGAAATATGGATATCATAGATATGACAACGATGAAGGAATTACAAAATGTTATCACTGGGACGAGAGGAATAACATTGCTAATGAAGTTGAGGATATTGTTGTCACATTAGTCGGAGCAGCCAATGCGAATGCATTTGCAAGTGATGAGATGTTTATGAAAATCATAACAGACCAACAAAGTGCTCACGAGGCCGAGACTCGTAAGTGAAAAAAAACACATTTGACAGTTTGCCTATGTACTGCAACCCTTACGCCATTTATAATTTTCTTTTTGGCTTGGATATTCGGAGAATTGTAGATTGATATCTGTTAAATAGACACGTATATCAACAAAATATATAACGAACATCATAACTCCTTAAAATCGCACACTATGATTATTACAGATCTTACTATTATTGACCGTCTCGCAGAAGAGGCGTATGCAAACCATCCAATCTTTTCTGTTGATCTGGCGGACTATGCAAACCTTAAACGTGCTTCAGATTACATCAAGGCTGTTAAGTTAGAGACTCCTTCGCTAACACAAGAATGTTTCGACAAACTTTCTCAACTAATACAAGAGATGGGTACAGATGGTATGGACGAAGTTATTTTGCATATCACTTGCAACGGCAACTATTCTGATGATGTTACGACAAAGGGCATTATTGAGTTATTGGTGCAGATACATAATATCAATCCTAATGCTTGTTTAATGCATGGTGTTAGTAGCAAAGATAGTGATGAAAGCGGTTATGCAATTCTCCTGCTTGTAGGCTACACACAGAAATAATACATTATGCAAGGTTGCAAAGATTGTATATATGGTATATAAGCAGTACCTTTGCAGCAAATTTCAAAATACTTGAAAAAGCAAGACCTACAAAGCTGTAAGAGTAGGGGTAAAATCTAAGTGTTATGGAAATGAGTAAATGCAAAAATTGTGACAAGCCCACACCGAAGCCAATTCTCGAGAAATTTAATGGATTGTGTATCACATGTGAAACGATGCGCAATAAGCACATCAAATTCTTTTAATTTAACAACAAAACCTTAAAACCGACGAGCCAATGGGATATAACAGGCAAAACCACTATGAAAGTAGAAGAGTATGAGGACAAGACCACATTTATCGCAGATTCGGGTTATTCCATCAAAGTTGAAACAGTTCATCGTAGCGAATGTTCTAGTGATTCGGACTATCATTGGCAATGTGACCGCGCTCGTGAACGTGCAGAAGAGCATGAGAAGTAGAAAAGATGAGGATGTGTCAGCATTTTGACACACCCTCACATTTTTTAGCTCACTTTATCCTTGAATTATTTTCTAATATCATAAAAAAAATGTACCTTTGCATCGATTTTTAAATATACACACAATGTAGGATTGCTCTACGATACAAACAAATATACGAATTTATTATGAAAATAGGTTTTATTACTCCAAACTTCCCTTTCGAAAAACGCGTTGCCATATTACCACAACAAGTGCGCGAGAGTCCTAATGAAATTGTCATTGAATATGGATTTGGTACTACAATGGACATCGCTGATACAGAATATGCTGATGCAGGAGCCGTTGTAATGAGCAGAGAGGATATCTTTGCACAATGCGATATTATCTTTTCTCTAAAATTAATCCAGCCAAGCGATTATGACATGATTCGTAAAGGACAAATCATCGCTGGATGGACACATCCTATAGGTTCTGGAAAAGAGTTTATGAAAACGCAAGCAGAACCTAAAGAATTAGTAATGATTGATCTTGACAACATATACCCCTCTGTTTACTACAAAGGGAATGCGTATAAGATACCTTTCATACAACCTAATTTCATTAGACAAAATAGTGTGTTCGCAGGTAGGGCAGCAGTACTACATGCACTTATGAGTTTCGGCTTATGGCCAGACAATAATACACGCGTGGCTATTTTATCCGCAGGTAATGTAGCACAAGGGGCATTTGAAACAATCGCAAAATGGAATCCTGACATAAGAATGTTCTACCGAAAAACGATGACGGAATTCTATGAGACAATCAGTGAATATGACATCATCATTAATGGTATTGAAGTGGATAGTCCAACAGAGCATATTTTGACTACAGAACATTTAAATCAAGTAAAATCCAATTGTTTGATTATTGATGCAGCGTCCGATGCCAATGGGGCAATAGAGGGAACACATTATGTCTCCTTAGGTAATCCGTTATATAAATTAGGTAATGCCACTGTTTATTGTGTAAATAATGCACCTACAGTCTTATATCGCAATGCAAGTAAGGTGATTAGCGAGGCATTCGCTAAAGTGTTTTATAATCAGAAAATTGAACCTTTTTTGGATCTTATTAAATAACATATCCAACTAGTCTTATATACCTTTGCACAAAATAAGTAACAACTAAAATATAAACACAATGGAAGCACATTTTTCTCGAATCTCATGTTGGATTTTTAATCGTCCAGTTCCCCCAATGCCTATAGACGCTATCGTGTATTATGAGAGTAGTTGGGATATTCAAACAAATACCTATGTTAAGGAGAATTTACAGAAAATCAACGATGCGCTAAGCACCTATCCTAGTGGGTACTGTCGCTTCCAATTGTTCTATGTCCCTCAACCAACAATCCAAGAGTTTGGCACAGAGGAAGAGAGATTGCAGAATCTAGAACGCAAAGCTGCATTATATCATGATGCAACGTCTCCTTTCGAGGGAACAATATCGTGTGCACTCATGCAAGACAAAGGTCATGAAGAATATACTAGCCAGAGAGTCATGACCTTTAATATAGAAGATTGTACAGAGCAAGCCATAATCACCGCTATTCGCTATATGGCTGCGCTAGCGGATGATTTTAAAGATGAGGTACTAACCAGATCTGGTTCGATTCCTGCTAAATATCGTCAAATGTGGCAAGTGGATCTTGCTGTGGAGTGCAAAGAACTATATGATTCCGTAGATGACTGGCTCTCTGGAAAATATGAAATGTGTTTTACCCAACCGATACTTAAATTTGACGATGCTACCCATCGTTTGTGGTTCGTCAAAAATAATGGAGAATTAGATGAAGAATTCATTGTCAAACAGCATGACTTATTAGCGCAAGCGTTCTATATCCTGATGTGGAATCACCCCGAAGGAATTAAAGACTCTGACCTGTACTACAATGAGGAAGAGAATAATGAAGCAAAAAAAATACGAGTTGATGCTTTAAAAAAGGAGTTTGTGGAGTATTATAAAATTATGAGTCCAGACTCGTACAGAGATTCCAATGAAAGGATGCTTATACATTATCAAAAACAGATAAATTATTTTTGCGATAAAGAAAATCGTAACGAACGAAGCATTGCTCGTTCGCGTATTAAAACTGCATTCATGGAGCATGAGACAAAACGTGTGCACAAGTTGTTTGCTGAGAAAGTAACATCATACTATGCATTTACTGGAAAAGAAGGCATTATCAAAGCTGAAAACATCGACCCAGTAAACAATCCGAATTACAATCGAACTACAATTATTTTACCCGACGAGCTCAAAATAAATATCATAAAGCATAATGCAAATAAGCAATCTTAACATATCTATAACAGGGTACAAATTATCGTATTACAACTTTTTCCTAACATACGAATCGGGAGAATCTGTTATCTTCAACTCACTCTATCGCTCTCTGCTGGCTTTTAATCCAGAAGAGACATACAACCTGCATCTCGGACAAATCTCCGAAGTCTGCAAAAACGAGTTGATTGACAATCATATCCTAATACCTAATGATTGGGATGAATTGACTTGCTACGAAGAAGCGTTTACTAATGCCAACAACCACTCCGAGGTACTTTCCTTGGCAATAATGCCAACTCTTGCTTGCAATTGTGCATGTCCATATTGCTTTGAACGAAAAACATCTGCAAAAATGGATCAGCAAACCGAGCAAGATATTTTGGATTGGATAGTACAGCAATTACCTGCATACAAGGTGCTATCAGTGGATTGGTTTGGAGGAGAACCATTGTTACATAAAGATATTATTCAGCGCATGTCCCAACAACTCATCTCCAAATGCAAAGAATTTGGGGTCATATATACGGGAGCTATTACTACCAATGGGGTACTCATGAATAATCAAAAGGTTATTGACATGTTTAAAGATTGTCAAATTAATAATGTGCAAATTACGTTTGATGGTGGACAATCTGCTCATGATGCGCAAAAGTTTTTGAATAACGGTAGAGGCACATACCTACAACTACTAAAAAATGCAAAATTATTCTCTGAATCCAACCCTAATTTGAAATTACGAGTTAGAGTAAATGTGTCCGATGCAAATTACCATACAATTGATGCTCTATTACACGATTTAGAACCTTTTAAAAATAATATTGTTATTTTCTTTAGATGGGTATACGCTAATGGAGCAAGTAATTGGACAAACTATTCAGAACGAGAGAAAGGCAATAATCCCTATAAAGGCATCTATCTACTTCAAAAATCAGCACTTGAGAAGGGGTTTGCTGTCGATGATCAATATGACAAACCTCAACTGCGCTTCTCACATTGCGAAGCCGATTCTCAAGGATTTTACACCATTGATCCCCTTGGAAACCTTTATGTATGTGTACATGAATACGATGCCAAATATGCAGTTGGAAATGTTAAACAAGGTGTCTTAGAAGACAAACTAGAAGATTATATTAATTTCCGTCAAACCAACGCATTTATAGACCAAGAGTGTCGGCAATGTAAACTTCTTCCCATGTGTAACGGAGGATGCAGACGTTATAGAATCAATCACAAAAAACATTTGTGTATTGATGAAAAGCAAAGCATAGAATTGTATATTGACATGCTATATCAAAAGTCATTACTAAATCTATAAAAATACTTACAATATTGTTTAATTTTAATATTTTGTTATTATGCAAACATTAAGAAAGTCGAACTTGCAAATTTTGACAGCAAACCACAAAGTGGCTTTTATGTCAAATCCAGATTGGTCGTCCAACTCTGTTGTTAATAATCGCTATGTATGCGCTTGTTCTGCAGAATGATTAGATGAACAACCTGTTGTCAGCAGCACCTCACACGGTGCTGCTGTTTTATAGCACATGTTAATACACAACTGCGACAAAATGACCTCAAAATAGTTAAATCCACAAATTCTTACGCCCATATTTGGTCATATCATAAAAAAACTACCTTTGCGCAAAGATTCGGCTTTATTTATCATGACAGAAAGTAATCGTATAGAATTCAAACGCGAACTGACCAAGGAATTGGATATTGAACGCGAGGTGGTTGCATTCCTTAACTATCGTGAGGGCGGTATTATCTATATTGGTATCGATGATAGCGGTCAAGCTGTTGGAGTACAGGATATAGATGGGATATGCTCAGAATTAAGGATAGAATTCGTAATGGCATATCGCCTTCTCCTATGGGATTATTTGATGTTACTATTGAGCAGATTAATCACATCCCTGTTATCAAAATCTTTATCGCAAGTGGTACAGAGAAACCATATTATAAAACCAAATTCGGCTTATCCGAAAGAGGTTGTTTCTTGAGAGTTGGTACTGCTGCAGAACCCATGACACCAGAGCAGATAGCCAATCTATATCAACAACGTATCCACAACTCAATTCATAATATACCATCACCACGCCAAGACCTAACATTTAATCAACTTCGCATTTATTATGAAGAGAAGGGTATGCACCTCAATGACCAATATTTGCGTACACTGGAGCTCTCACAGATGATGGAATACTCAATTATGTTGCCTATCTATTAGCAGATGAGAATGGTAATTCTATGAAATTAGCTCGTTATGCTGGCACGGATAGATACGAGCTTATTTCCAATAATGAATATGGATATACTTGCCTACTTACTGCTACACAAAAGGTATTGGATAAATTGGATGTAGAAAACAAAGTGCATTCTGTCATCACGCCTACAGGTCGGCATGATACACACCAATGGGATAAATTGGCTCTTCGCGAAGCCGTAATCAATGCTATTGTGCATAACAACTATAACTATGGTGCTCCCGCTAAGATTGAGCTATTCTCAGACCACTTGGAAATAACTTCTGTCGGACATCTTCCTGAAGGAATGAGTCAAGAAGATTTCTTTAGTGGTATGAGTATGCCCCGCAATAAAGAACTGATGCGCGTTTTCCGTGACATGGAAATGGTAGAGGCACTTGGTTCTAGTATGATGCGTATTTTACGAACCTACGGTAGAGAGAATTTCCAGTTCGGAGACAACTTTATACGCTTATCTATTCCTTATGTAGGCATAGTTTCTGACCGAATGGATGACCGAATAAAAAATAACGAACAACTAACTGAAAGACAGTTAATTATCTACAATATCCTACAGGAAAATGCGTTGCGTTCTGACCGAATAAATGACCGAATAACAACTCAATATCTTATTGATAAATTAAATCTATCCGACCGTACAATTCGTCGAGAATTGACCATCTTAAAAGAAAAAGGGCTTATAACTCGTGTTGGTTCTCGCAAAATAGGTTATTGGGAACTTGCGAAATAAGATATTGCAAACCACCCCCTGATTGAATAATTATGGCACAACCAATTCAAGCAATTCCTACTCTTTGCGGTTTAGAAGCAAAACGATTTGAGCAGGCAGCGATGAGTACCGAAGCCAGTCCTGGCACGCAAGATTATCGCCATCAAGCGCAGGTCGTTACCGCATACCTATAGACATCTAATGTCTTGTGACTCTCAACATAAAAGTTAATTAATCTACTATCATACTTATCCCCCCAGCAGCACCCTCATACGGTGCTGCTTTTTTTCATCTTTTTAAGACACCAAGTTCCCTTTCTCTCTTGACCTCTTTTAATAAAAAAAGTGCATTTTTTGTAAAATTCTTTGAGATACTGACAAGTTTTAGCAGTTTGATGTAGTACCTTTGCAGCAGATTTCAAAAAACATGCAAAATTATGGGTACCAACAACCAAATCGTAGTTTATCAAACTGCTGACAATCAAATACAAATTAATGTAACATTAGAAAATGAAACAGTGTGGCTAACACAAGCACAAATAGCAGAGTTATTCCAAAAAGATCAGTCCGTTATAGCACGTCACATAGCTAATATTTTCAAAGAAGGTGAATTAGACAAGGAGAGTAATATGCAAATTTTGCATAATACTTTATCAAAATATAAGCCAACAGCTATTTATAATCTAGATGTGATTATTTCGGTTGGTTACCGTGTGAAGAGTCAACGTGGTGTACAATTCCGCCAATGGGCAAATCGAGTAATAAAAGATTACATGCTCAAGGGGTATGCAATCAATCAGCAAATGCTTGCTATGGAAGAGCGTATTGGAAGACAACTGCAAGACCATACCTTACAAATACACGACTTACAAGAAAAGGTAAACTTCTTCGTTCGCACAAGCCTACCTCCCCACCAAGGCATCTTCTACAATGGTCAAATCTTTGACGCATACACCTTTATCAACGACCGCATACGCGAAGCAACCACGCGCATCATTCTCATTGACAATTACATTGACGATAGTGTCCTCACCATACTATCCAAACGAGCAGACAAAGTGGCGGCTACCATCTATACCAAAAAACCAACCGCACAACTGCAACTGGATATTCAGAAGCACAACGCGCAATATCCTCCGATAGATATTGTTACCTTTGACCGCTCTCACGACCGCTTCCTTTGCATCGACGAGACGGTCTATCACCTCGGTGCCAGTATCAAAGACTTAGGCAAAAAGTGGTTCGCCTTCTGCCGCATGGACATGCCCACATCCGAACTATTGCAAAAATTACCTGTATAGTCCGACTAACATGCTTATTCCGACCTCGCGGACTTCCCCGCGAGCATAACTATCGTCTTTTATTCTGCATTTGCAATCTCTCCTTCCAGCAGCACCCTCATACGGTGCTGCTTTTTTTTAGGGATTTATATATCAGTTGGCACTTACATGATATTCCTTGAGCGCGGCAGGGAGTTGATTGCCGGCGGGGTCCCCGAAAAAGCCTCCTGCTTTTTGGGGTGCTTTGCAAGTTGTTGAAAAAGAAATGTTGTTATTGTTGTTGATTGACATAATTCTTGTCGTTTGGGGGTGCAGTTTCAACATGTATATAGTTCCCTTTTTTTATATACCTATTCCCTTATCCCAAAAACCATAACTTTCAAAAGTAAACCTAAAACAGTATTATTGGCGTATTGTGTGGTCCATAAAGACATGCCCAAAAATCACTCAAGTTAAACCCTTTAATACTTAATTGTTATGGTAACACCAACAAACGCCCAACTCGGCAAACTCCTTGCCTCTTATTTTTCTACTAGTAACGATGCGCTTGCTATCAATTTCCGTAGGCACTATGCGCCAACTCCTATTCTCACTTCTCCTCGCAAAACTCCAGCAAAGCACCCTGTACCTCGTGTGACCACCGCAACCTTCACCTATCGCTGGCTCGCTACAGCGCCCCAACGCATCACAACGCTCTATCAGTATCTCCTCCGTGCCAAATGGATAGCAGCGGACACCAATCCCGATGATTTCCTTGCTATCTTCTCAGGGGGAACTACCAACTGCAAGATTCGTTGGATTAGTAAGAAAACACATCTTGTATACCTCTTCCGCCTCCTGACAGATCGCCAATATATCTCCACGCCGAAAGGTATCGGCAGATGGATGATTGTCGGCAACCACTTCGTTGATACGCGTCACCGTCCTTTTGCTTTCCTCAACAGCCAGCGAATACCAGTAAAAGCACAACCTGCTATCGAACAATTAGCCGAACTTCTAAATATAGCAAATCACTAAATGACTGCACAAATGTATGCGTAGCAAAAAAAGTTCAAAAAAATCACTCCTATCGTAATTGCCAGATTATCAAGTGTTCACAATTAGAGGAGTGTGCATATTTTTGCTTTCAATCCCAAAATGTATGCACAAAATCCTTGCTGCGCATACATTTTTTGCAGCATTATTATAGAAACGCGTCCACAGAAAGGACACTGCCCAACATGACAAAGTTAAATCACTTAAATTAATTGAAAGAATGACAAACATTGTTATAATTTTTGTTTTGTCCACCAATGCAGTGTGCTGCATTCTTTTGGACAAAAACAAAAGATAGTTCTAGATTTTTATTTATTTTTGTAGCGAACAAAGTGAAGCGTATTTTTGTTACAAAAAAATCATCCTCGAATTGACATAAATTGACGTACAGACGAATGAGCGATGCGAATGAGGCAGATCGTTCGAGCCGTATGGCGAGATAAGAACCCAATTGACCTGAATTGTCTTTACAACAAATTCCCTCGCCGCTCGAGGAAGTTGATTCGAGCGGAAGTTGTTTTAGTTGTTTTTAAATTTTATATATCCTATCAATATGAAACAAAAACATTTCGTCATCATCTCCATTCCCTGCCAAAGCGCAGCCGAGATGCTCCAAGCTAAAGAGGCAGTCCTCTTTCATTTGGAAACCCTCAATCCCGAGTTTACTACCAAGGGCACCACCCTCACAGTCAAAGTCATTCCTCTTGACCCTCAACTCTTCCTTCCCGACGAGGCATGCGACATCATCCGCCAAACCCTCGCCCAATCTCTCACCTTCAATCATTGCTGGACCTGTACTCTCCAGAGCATTGAAACCTTGAAACTTTGAAATAATCGTTCGAGCCTTTGGGCGAGATAAGAAACAAGCGCCTGGCGCATGAAATTATTAACTTAATTTATTAACCCCGCGTAAGCGTATCCATGCCTATAACCTATTACCTATAGCCTGTGCGCTCACGCACCAACCCCCTCTCACGGCATAGAGGATTCTGAACACCGAGTAAAAAACAATCATTTTGTTCTGCCCACCAATGCAATTTGTTGCATTCATATGGGCAAGAACAAAAGATAAATCTTGCATTGACCATAATTGACAACAAAATTGACGCCAATTGTCTTTAAAACAAGTCCTTGATTTTTAAGTATTTTTGTAGCAAGCGTAGCGCTGCGTATTTTTGTTACAAAAAACATCTTTGAATTGTCATCAATTGTCTTAAATTTATACTCCCGTTCATTGCCGAACTAACATGAGTCAAATCAAATTAGAAGCCCCTTTCACTTCCTTCCGCGGAAAAATCTGCAAACACTCCGACATCATCTTCAAAGAGATGTACGGCGAAACCTTCACCTCACAAATCTGTAACCCTCGTACCAAACCTTTCTCAGAAGCCGAATTGGCCCGACAAGAGAAGTTCCGTCAGGCATCCGCTGCCACCAAGACAGCCTTAACTGACCCTTCCACTCGTACTCCTTATGAAGCCGAGTTCAAAGAGCAAAAGAAGTACAAAACCCTGTATGGTTACATTTTTGCTAAAGAAATTGCCAAACTCTAATCCCAGCCTCAAAACCTTCATTCCTTAAACCTTAACCCCCTCTCACGGCATAGAGGATCTCGAACGCCGAGTATAAACAATCATTTTGTTCTGCCCACTAATGCAATTTGTTGCATTCATTTGGGCAGAAACAAAAGATAATCATTGAATTGACAAAAATTGACAACACCAAATTGACCTGAATTGTCTTAAATAAGTTCCACGAAATATTTGATAATTTTGGGTCTAATTGTTTATAATTTTTGTTATCATACTCCTGTTCATTGCCGAATTCATTATGGCTATAGTAACCTACGAAGACCCAATTCATCACATCTCTGGAAAAATCTCCAAAAAGTACCGCACGACCTACAACTACCGCAAACAGTCGGAACGCAAGTACACCTCCGTTCGCGGTGAACGCGACCTGAAGAATAAACCTTACACCGATAAGGAACGCGCACACCGTCAGAAGTTCACCGCCGTGGCAGCAGCAACCCGCTCTCGTATGGCAGACCCAACAAAACTGAACACCGACATAGCAGCCTTCAAGGCGCAAACACAGTACAAGACCTTGCGTCAGTACATTTGGCACCTTTGCTCCGAAGAGTACGACCAAGCGAACGCGTAACATGACCTCCCACGGATTTCACGGATTAGCACGGATACGCGGAACATCTGTGTGAATCCGTGTAATCAGTGGGAAATTATATAACCGCGTTCACTAAACACAAAACATCAAAAACAAAATCTATGAAACAGTTAACAGACATTCAAAAAGAGCGCCTTGTTAAAGCGATCAAATACTTGGCTATGGCAATCGCTACCGCCATCGCCATGGCATTAGGACTTACCTCGTGCAATGTAACCCGCACCATCACCACCGAAAGCAGGTCACTCACTCGTGGCGATACGGCAGTCATCATCCAATCCAAGACCATCGAATCCTACAACGCCAAAAAGAATTAATCAAGGATTACTCTCACAAGGAATTTCTCCCCCATTACAAGTTGCTCGCTCAGCTCGCAACTATATTTCAAAGGGTATAGGATTGTTTGAATTTTCCTGAAAAGGACTCTTTCTTTCCATCGGAGAGCAAGTATACACGAAAAGGAGGAGGTATCAGCATTTTGACACACCCTCCTTTTTTATCCATATTTTGTTTGAAAACTCTACTTTTTTTTCTAAATGTTTGGTGATTCCAGAAAAAAACCGTACCTTTGCAGCACTGAATCAAAATCTGAGAAGATATGAAGAAACAGATACATGATGAGAATCGTGGCTATCGAATCCTTCTCCCTTTTGTGAGTTGGATGTTTAGACATTCATATCGCCACATTAAATATGTAGGCGAAGAGAATATACCACAAGACGGGGCTATAATCTTTGCCCCTAATCACACCAACGCGCTGCAAGATGCGCTGGCGGTACTGTCAATCAATTCTGAACGCAAGGTTTTTGTGGCGCGTGCCGACATCTTCCGTAAACCCCTATTCGCTAAAATACTCGGGTTTATGAAGATTATGCCTATCCGTCGTATGCGCGATGGAGCAAGCGAAGTACTCAAAAACGACGAAACGATGGAGCGTGCCATCAGCACGCTGGAAGAAGGCGTACCCTTCTGCATTCTGCCAGAAGGAACCCACCGTCCCAAACACTCGCTGCTGCCACTGGGAAAAGGTATCTTCCGCATCACATTGCGCGCTAATGAGAAGTTCGGACACGAGAAACCCATCTATATTGTGCCAGTCGGCTTGGAGTATAGCGACTGGTTCCACCTATGGGACACATTGGTTATCAACATCGGCAAACCAATCAACATGACCAAGTTCATCGCCGAGCATGCAGATCTGGAGCAACCAAAACTCATCCTTGCGATGCGCGAAGAACTGACAAACCGCATGCGCGAACAGATACTTTGGGTACCCGATGATGAGAATTACGAGAAGAACTGGGATGAACTCAGTCACAACCGACCTGCCAACAAAAACTGGTTTCCAAAACACAGAATGCCTAAGTGGCTATTGCTCTTGATGTTGGTATTGATGTCACCTCTCGCGTTAGTGGCGGGCTTGATTACATTGCCACTATGGCTTGCGTGGCTTATCATTCGTTGGGCAATCAAAGATCCTGCATTCCATAACTCGGTGCAATTCGTTTGGCAGTTAATCATCATTCCTTTAACAGGATTTATCACCATGCCATTCTGGATGTTCTTGCAAGAGTATATGTACTTGGCAAGAAAACTCACCAAACCTGATGAAACGAAATAATTAAAAATTTTGAATTATGGTAAAGGTTTACATTATTCTCGCTTGCTATATCATTTTCCCAATATTGATTATTGAGGCGTTCAAGCGTTGGACAATTGTCCAAAAAATTGGTACTGTGGTACTTGCGTATGCAGTAGGTATTATAGCTTCGCTTTGTGGAGTATTCCATTTTGCAGACCCCGCTATAGGTGCCACCTTCAGCAAACTGCAATCTACGATTATGAATGTGGCAGTGCCTTTGGCAATTCCATTGATGCTCTTCAACTGCGACTTCAAGCTTTGGACAAAGTCGCTGCCTAAAACGGCTTGGGCATTGGTAACAGGTATTGTGGCAGTCATTATTGCTTCTATCTCAGGTTATTTCATCTTCCGCAACAATGTGCCAGAGATTGCCAAAGTAACAGGTATGATGGCGGGTATCTACACGGGCGGAACTATGAACTTCAACGCTTTGGGAGCAGCACTCAATGTGGATCGCTCAGTAATGGCGATTGTACTTGCTTTTCAAATGGTGATTACTACACCTTATATATTCTTCCTATTGGGTGGCGGATACAAGATTTTCCGCAAGTTATTGCCATACAAAGACATCACCCACAAAGGTCGTATGGATGAAGACCAAGTCGAGACCGCCGATGTGGAGAACTACCGCGGTATGTTCGAGAAGAAGAACTTCATCGGCATGATGAAGGGACTGGGATTGAGTTTCATGTTCTTGGCTATTGGTGCAGGTTTGGCATTGCTCATCACGGGTACACTCAATGAACTCGTAGTCATCCTGACCATTACCACCTTATCTATTATAGCATCGTTCTTCAAACCAGTACGCGAGTTGCCAAAGACCTTTGAATTGGGCATGTTCTTTATCCTGATTTTCAGCGTGATTGTGGCTTCGATGTTTGACATCAACAGTGTGAACGGTGGCTCACTCTATATCGGTGGCTTTGTGCTATGGATTATCGGTATCTCGGTAGGCTTGCATTTGTTACTCTGCCGCATCGCTAAAGTCAGTGGCGACTTGTTCTGCGTTTGCCAAGTGGGGCTGCTTTGCTCGCCCCCATTCGTACCACCAATCGCAGGTGCAATGAAGAATAAAAAAGTCCTAATCTCTGGTATTGTAGTGGGCTTGGTAGGTTATGCAATAGGCACATACCTCGGCGCACTGCTGGCTTGGGTGTTGGGATAATAGAAAATAAAGAAGACAACATTATTATGAAGCGTATTTTTATTTGTGCAATCAGCATACTGTTTGTATTGCCAACTTTTGCGGCAAAGAAAGAGAAAGTACAACAAGTGGACTCTCTTGGTCGCAAGATTAAAACAGGTTGGAACTTCGGCGTATTGCCATCCGTGGCATTTGATGCCGACTTAGGCTTTCAAGGCGGTGCGCTCACCAATATCTACTATTATGGAGATGGTTCGCAGTACCCAGAGTATATTCACTCTATCTATGCAGAGGCAGCCTACACGACCAAGAATTACGGTATCTTCCGCGTGAATTATGACAGCAAGTACTTAATTCCCAAGCACCGCCTGACCCTTGACGCCACCTATCAGCCAGATGCAATGTGCGACTTCTATGGTTTCAATGGCTATCAGTCCATTTATAATCAGTCGTTGCATAAGTGGAACAAAAATCCAGAAAAAATGGATGTTGATACCTATCAATCGCGTGCGTTCTATAAGTACAAACGCAACCTTTTCCGCTTTGCAGCTGATATTGAGGGGACAATATGGAAGAATATCAAGTGGAATGCAGGTGTTGGCGTACTCGGCTATATGATAGGCGAATGTGACATCGACATGCTCAATGGCAAACATAAATACGAATTAGGCGAAGATGGCAAACCGACAGATTCAAAAGCGATGAATCCGGCTATCGAAGGTTTGTACGAGAAATATGTGAAATGGGGGCTTATTGATCAGGCAGAAGCCGAAGGCGGTTGGCACCCTTATGTGCGTTTGGGCTTAACCTATGACAGCCGCGACCAACGAACTTGCCCTACCAAGGGTATTTATGCGGACGCGTTCTTTACTTATACCGCAGCATTTGGCAAGCAAGCAGCAGCAGGATATAATCATTTGCAATTCAACTTCAACTTCCGCCACTATGTACCAGTATATCGCGACCGCGTGACTTTCGCATATCGTATTGGTACACAAAATAATATCGCAGGTCAGTCGCCATTCTATATGAACACCTATCTCAATACCTTGTTTATCCAACGCGTGATGTACGAGGGATTGGGTGGTGCGAACTCACTTCGCGGTATCATGCGTAACCGTATCTTAGCCAACGGCTTTGCATATGCGAATGTAGAATTGCGCTGCAAGGTGGCGAAGTTTGACATCGGTCGCCAACACTTCTATATTGGTTTAGCCCCATTCTTTGATTTGGGTGTGATTACGCAGCCATACGAGTTGGATGAGGTGGAAATAAGAAAATTATATGATGAAGATTGCGTTGAAACTGCAGCTAAAATATCAAAAGGCGAAAATGCGGTAATGCCGATGGACTTTGACAAGTATTTTAAGTTGGATGAAAAAGGTAACATTGACCAATCAAAGGTCTATATGCCTCACATGGCAGCAGGTCTGGGCTTGAAAGCAGCTATGAACGAGAACTTTGTGCTTTCTGTAGATTGGGCAATGGCGCTTAACAAACAGGACAATGCGAAGTGGGCGAACTTCTACATCAAGATGGGATATTTGTTCTAATTGACAGATAACAGTTAATAGCTGACAGTTTCGTGTTGAGAGTAAAGATTATTGTCATTTTAAGCCTTTTCGCTACTATTGCATTTGCGAAAAATGACTCTACTGCTGTCTTCCAAGGCTATAGCGGTGGAATGATGTTGCATGCAGGTTACTTGTTTGGTAAGAACCCTTCTGCCGTTTTACCCTCTGGCGAAAGTATCAGTCCTCAAGGTATGACCACGGGTATTGGTGGATCATTGCGCATCAATCTATGGAAGTACCTGCGCGTAGGTTGCGAGGGCTATGTCTCTACTATGAAATGTGGAGCTACGGATATGAAAAATGTCTTGCAGTCAGGCAGTTATGTGCGTACAGGATCAGGTGGATTGATTGCTGATGCGTGTTGGCGTATGGAAAAAGTATGGCCATATATTGGTGCAGCCGTTGGCGCAGGTGCTATGCGTACACTATCTGTGGTAGAGGGAACAGAGGAAGATTGGCAACCAGAACAGTTCGCCATGCTCACGAAACAAGGCTTTGGTTATGTAGATCCATATGTGGGCATTGATTGGTGCATGACGAAGCGTGTCCATTTGACCTTGCGTATGGATTGGATGTTGGCTTTTGCTAATAATCAACTGCTGTTGCCTACGGGTCCACGATTCTTCTTTGGCTTTATGTTTTGTCACTAATGAATTTCTCAGGTATCATATTAGGATTAGTTGCCTTTTTGTGCATTGGTGTTTTTCACCCCTTAGTGATTAAGGGTGAATACTATTTTGGCACCAAATGTTGGTGGGTGTTTGCGTTGGTAGGTGTGCTGATGTTGGTTGGCTCGCTATTGATTGAAAATATCTACTTCTCTGTAATATTGGGTGTTATATCTTTCTCTTGCTTTTGGTCTATTCTCGAACTCTTCGAGCAAAAGAAACGCGTAGAGCGTGGTTGGTTCCCCAAAAATCCTAAACGCAAAAATTAACCAATATCATATTACACAAAAAAAGCGCAGAAATGTCTGCGCTTTTTTATTTCTATCTTCGGCTTATCCTCGGCTAAACCGTCCAAAAGTTAAATACTGAGAATTTGCATCGCAGACCACTTCTCGGCATTGATATCTTTCTTCTGTTTGATAGCTTTGCTGAGTGGCACATATACAATCTCGTCATCCTGCAGGCCGACCATGATATTGCGTTGGTCTTCCAACAATGCTTGCACCGCAGCAATACCCATACGGGATGCCAAGATTCGATCGCTGGCAGAAGGCGAGCCACCGCGTTGCAAGTGACCAAGGATAGTCACACGCGAACTAAACTCAGGGTGCGCCTCTTCCATCATCTTTGCCACCGCCTGTGCCCCACCCTCAATAGCATGCTCTTGCACAAGCACGATACTGGAGTTTTTGCTCTTGCGTTTACCTTGACCAATGGCTTCCTCAATCTGCTCAATAATCGTAGCGCGCTCTGGGATAATAGCGGCTTCTGCACCCGCAGCAATCGCAGCATTCAGCGTCAAGAAACCCGCATCACGACCCATCACTTCTACCAAGAACACACGCTCGTGACTGGTAGCTGTATCGCGAAGGATATCTACGCAATTCATAATCGTATTGAGCGCTGTATCGTAGCCAATCGTGGCATCTGTACCCCAGAGGTCATTGTCAATCGTGCCTGGGATACCCACCACAGGAATATTAAACTCCTGTGCAAAGAGTCGTCCACCCGTAAATGATCCATCTCCGCCAATCACAATCAGCGCATCTATCTCTTCGCGCTTGATGGTTTCGTATGCTTGCTGGCGACCTTCTTTGGTGGTAAACTCGGCACAACGCGCAGACTTGATGATAGTGCCACCGCGTTGGATAATACCACTCACATCTTGCGTAGTAAAGGGTTTTACTTCGCCATCAATGAGACCTTTGTAGCCACGATAAATGGCTTTTACCTTGATGTCATTGGATATGGCTGCACGCGTCACCGCACGCAAAGCAGCATTCATGCCTGGTGCATCGCCTCCTGAGGTGAGGACACCAATTGTTTTAGGTTTATATTCCATATATTCTTGCCTTTAAACTATACACTTTCAACTATATACTTCCTAACCTCTTCCATGAGCCACTTAGGTGTGGAGGTGGCTCCGCAGACACCCACTTTCTCCGCAGCATGACACTGCTGTAGTATCTCTGGCGTTATGTCTGCTGTGCTACTTACAAAAACCGTGCAAGGATTCACCTCAAGGCAATTTTGAAATAGCACTTTGGCATTTGACGACTTTTTTCCACCCACAAAAATCACCACATTGTTGCTCTTGGCAAAGTCCTGCAAGCGTTTTACACGGTTGGCTACATTGCGGCAAATCGTATCGTGGTACTCAAAGACAATATCCTCTCCTCTCGCCTCGTCACCTATTCGCCTCATCGCCTTAATCTTATCTACAATCTGCTGAAACTCTTCCACACTCTTTGTCGTCTGCGAAAAGAGGTAGATTGAGCGCGTGAAGTCCAGTTTATCAAGGTCATGGATGCCTTCAATCACGATAGCCGTATTATTGGTTTGCCCCTCCAGACCAATCACTTCTGCGTGTCCTTTCTTGCCAAAAATAACAATCTGTGCTCCCGTACTTTTTCCGTGCAATGCTTGGTATGTCTCTCGAATACGCTTTTGCAATTTCAATACGACAGGGCAAGAGGCATCTATAATCTCTATGCCATTTTGTTGGGCAATACGATAGGTGCTGGGAGGTTCTCCATGCGCGCGCAGGAGCACGCGTACATTATGTAAGGTGCGCAGGTCGTCATAATCAATCGTCTCTAATCCCAGTTTGTCCAAGCGCTCCACTTCCTGTCCGTTATGCACAATATCGCCCAAGCAGAAGAGTTGTCCCTTCTGCAATTCGCGTTCGGCAGTCTCAATAGCAGTAGTCACTCCGAAGCAAAAACCCGAATTTTCATCAATCGTTACAATCACTTTTCCGCTTTCAGTTTTCACCTTTCATCGCGTAGCACGGTCAAATATATCAATAATATGCTGCATTTGCTCCTCGCGTGTCATATGGCTATTGTCCACCACAACGGCATCTTCCGCTTGGCGCAACGGACTCTCTGCACGGTGGGTGTCGCGATAATCGCGCTCGTTAGTAGCACGAAGAACTTCCTCATAATCAGGATTATCGCCTTTAGCTTGCAGTTCCAAGAAACGGCGTTTAGCACGCACCTCTGGCGAAGCGGTAAGGAAGAGTTTTAGTTCGGCTTGTGGGAAAACCACCGTACCAATATCGCGACCGTCCATCACAATGCCCTTCTCTCCACCCATAGCTTGCTGTTGCGCAACCAGAAAGGCACGCACCTCTTTGATTGTGGAGATCTGCGAAGCCAACTCGCCTACTTCCAATGTGCGTATTTGCGATTCCACATCCTCTCCGTTCAGCGTAACATGCTGTCCGTCTGGTGTTTGAACAAAACCAATATGTATATTGCCCAATTGCGCCAGCAACGCTCCGTTATCCGATTCACTATATCCGATACCCGCCTGTCGCGCATACAACGCCACTGCGCGGTACATTGCACCTGTATCTACATAGGTATAACCAGCATACTTGGCCAACGCTTTAGCCACAGTCGATTTGCCACAAGAAGAATAGCCATCAATGGCAACAATGATCCTATTAACCATTTGACAATTTACCATTTACAATATTATTTCAAGAAACTATTAATGTCTGTCGATAGCGACACTTGATAGGTGAAGTTGCTGTTGGTGTATTGGCTAAGTGCAAAACCCAAGCGGAACTTGTATATCTTCACACCTGCACCCAATGCAAAACCAGCCAAACTGCGTACATCGGTCAAGTTCATCTCTGCCTGACGACGGTGGTTATAGCTGAGAGTAAGGTAAAACTTCTCGCTCTTTGGCACAATGTCCACTGCCCAAATCGTATGGCGGAAAAGCATATCATACCACTTTACATCTGATTCCATTGGTGCTATATCCCAACGCTGTAAGTTATGCATTGTCAGCGACAAACGAATAGGAGCATGCTTGAGGCGGTAACTCAAACCCAACTCCAGATTGAGAGGCAACATCTCAGTATGCTGTCCAAAATCATCCTCGTAAAAAGTCTTCAGCTGCCAACCGATATTGCGCAAGGTGAGTCCCATTTGAAAAGCAGTATCAGCAGTTTGGAAGTGTCCGCCCACATCTGCGCCCATGGCGAAACTGGTATAAGACTCATATACGCTCACAATCGGTTTGAGCGCAACTCCGACACGGAACATCGGACCTAATTGTCTGGCGTACATTAAGTTAATGCAAATATCCTTGGCCGTGAACATTCCGCCCATCAAGTTGCCATTCTCATCGGCATATGCCATGTTTCCGTAGTCCAGATAATGCACACCCGCAGCAAAATAATTGTCATTGTAGTTATGTCCGTACAAGACACTACCAAACATGGTTCCCGCAAGGTAATAGGCATAATTGAGTTGCAGTACCTTATCGGTACGCTCAGTCAATAGCGCTGGGTTGCCGAAAGCCATACTAATATCATCATCAGCTATTGACACATTATCGCCACCAAGGGCATTGATTCGCGAGGACACAGGCAAATCAAGAAAGTGAAACACACTGCTACCAGCCCCTTCAATTTGCGCTTGAAGCGGAAGGGCCACGCCGAGCCAAAATAGCAAGAGGTATATGATTTTTTGTTTTTTCATTTCCGTGCAAAATTATCCAAACTATTTCAATCTACAAAAGTACTACATTTTTTCTAAATCTCCAAGTTTTATAGCAAATAGGAAGTGCTTTTTTACATATTTTATATTGTAGAGCATATTTTTGGCATTTTTTTTGGTAAAACGAAATTTATTTCGTACCTTTGCATGTTGATTGTGTAAACTACGCAAAAATTACAATAAACTAAATAAAAACAATTAAATTCAAAACATTTATGATGTGGTTAAAAGATTCATCTATTGGCCGTAAACTGGTGATGAGTATCACCGGTTTGGCTTTGGTTTTCTTCTTGCTTTTCCACGGTGCGATGAACCTCGCGCTTGTGTTCTCAGAGGAGGCCTACAACGTAATCTGCTCTATTCTTGGAGCTAACTGGTATGCATTGATCGCAACTGCTGGCCTTGCTTTCTTGGTAGTGTTGCACTTTGCTTACGCACTTTATCTCACCATCCAAAACCGTATGGCTCGTGGTAAAGATCGCTATGCTGTGACTGCGAAACGCGAAGGCGTTGAGTGGGAGTCAGAGAACATGTTGGTGCTCGGTTTTATCGTAATCGGCTTCCTCGTTCTCCACATGGCTAACTTCTGGTTCAAGATGCAGTTTACTGAGATTATGCACATCTTGGGTGCACACGATTTCTCTGTATCTGAGTTCGCTCCAACCGATGGCGCTGGTCTCGTTAAGGCACTCTTCACCACTCCTATCTGGGGTCAAGTGTACTGCGTACTCTACTTGGCATGGCTCGTTGCTTTGTGGTTCCACCTCCGTCACGGCGTATGGTCTGCACTCCACACCATGGGCTTCAACAACCTCGTATGGATGAAGCGCGTTAAATGCATTGGTGCTATCGTAGCTACACTCGTAGTAGGTCTCTTCGCTGTAGTAGTTCTCTACTACCTCGGCTACGGAATTGGCCAACTCTGTGCATAAGAAATAATATGGTTCAGTAGCCCTCTGGGCTGTTCAGTATAGTTCAGCGCTTCGCGTTCAACATTGAACAACATTGAACCACTTTGAACAATTTTGAACAAAATTTAAACAACATATGGCAACAAAAAAAGAAACAGCGCAGGTTATCACCCCTGAAATGGCGAAGATCCCTGCTGGTCCACTCGAGAAGAAATGGACCAATTACAAAGACCATCAGAAGTTGGTCAACCCTGCCAACAAACGTCGTCTTGACGTGATCGTAGTTGGTACTGGTTTGGCTGGTGCATCGGCTGCGGCTTCACTCGCAGAGATGGGCTTCAATGTTCTCAACTTCTGTATCCAAGACTCTCCACGTCGTGCACACTCTATCGCAGCACAAGGTGGTATCAACGCGGCTAAGAACTACCAAAACGATGGCGACTCTGTGTATCGCCTCTTCTACGACACTATCAAGGGTGGTGACTACCGTGCTCGTGAGGCAAACGTTTATCGTCTTGCTGAGGTGAGCAACAGCATCATCGACCAATGTGTGGCTCAAGGTGTTCCTTTCGCTCGCGAGTACGGCGGCTTGCTCGACAACCGTTCTTTCGGTGGTGCGCAAGTATCTCGTACTTTCTATGCTAAGGGTCAAAC
>JAGBZD010000067.1 GCA_017628395.1 Paludibacteraceae bacterium
AGTTCCACTAGCTTAACTAGTCCAAAAACGAGTAATAAACAACTTTTTAAATAACTACGAATATGAAAGATCTTAAAGGCACAAAGACCGAAGCCAACCTATGGGAGGCATTCGCAGGCGAATCGAAAGCTCGCAACAAGTACACCTACTACGCAAGCAAAGCAAAGAAGGATGGTTATGAGCAAATAGCAGCTCTCTTCGAGGAGACCGCTGCACAAGAGAAAGAGCACGCTAAGCTCTGGTTTAAACTTATCCACGGTATTGGCTCTACCCTTGAGAACCTCAAAGACGGTGCTATGGGTGAGAACGAAGAGTGGACAGACATGTATCCACGCATGGCAGCAGAGGCTCGCGAAGAAGGTTTCGAGGAGATTGCTATCATGATGGAAGGTGTGGCTGCTGTAGAGAAAGCACACGAAGAGCGCTACCTCAAGCTCCTCAAGAACATTGAGGATAAGCTTGTCTTCAGCCGCGATGGTGATGCTATCTGGCAATGCCGCAACTGTGGTCACTTGTATATCGGTCAAGATGCTCCTGTGGTTTGCCCTGTTTGCAAACACCCACAGGCATACTTCCAATTGCAACAAAACAACTTCTAAATAATCAAGGACTTATGCACACACAGTGCATAAGTCCTTTTAGATTTAAGAACGATTCTGAACAATTCTGAACCATTCTAAACGGCGCGTTTGCGCCATTGAACACTATTTAAAGTATGGACATAACTATACTCCTTCAAGCCATCTTGCAACTCATTGCAGGAATTGGTATTTTCTTAGTGGCATGCCAAATGATGTCTTCCAACTTGGAGACTGCCAGCAGTGCTCGCCTCAAAAGTCTGTTTTCTCGCATGTCCAACTCTCGCATGTTGGGCGTGGGTATTGGTACAGTAGCCACAGCTGCTATTCAGTCTTCAGGTGCCACGACCGTGATGGTCATCGGTTTCGTGAATGTGGGCATCATGTCACTGGCGCAAGCGGCTACTATTATTTATGGTGCGAACATCGGTACTACCGTTACCGCACAAATCGTTGCCCTCGGTCTTAGTAGCGGCGGCGGTATATCTACCACCGTTATTTTTGCTGCTTTCGCTGGTTTGGGTGCTTTTATTGAACTCTTCTCAAAGAAAGATACATGGAAGACTTGGGGCGGTATCATCACTGGTTTTGGTATGCTTTTCGTTGGTCTTAGCCTCATGAGCAAATCAATGGACGCATTGGCTAAGTTGCAAGAGATCAAGGATTTCCTTGCTTCTATTGAACACCCATTGATGCTCGTGCTCTTTGGTGCGATATTGACGGCTATTGTGCAATCTTCTTCTGTAGTGACCTCTATCGCATTGACGATGGCGGTGACTGGACTTATCTCGCTCAACCAAGGTATTTACCTCACCATGGGTTCGAACATCGGTTCGTGCGTGGTGGCTATTATCGCAGGTTTAACTTCGGGTCTTAATGCGAAGCGTACGGCTCTTATTCACTTGCTCTTTAACTGCTTTGGTGTCTGCATCTTCCTCATAGCGGCATGGATCATGCACCTCGTTACTTTGGGTGCACTCAACTATGGCGTCATCTTTGAGACCATGTTCCCAGGCGCTCCACAATTGCAATTGGCGATGTTCCATACTATCTTCAACTGTATCACGGTATGTATCATTCTGCCATTGACGGATTATCTGGTAAATCTCGTGACGAAGATTCTCCCAGAGAAGAATCGTGTGGACGAGGCGTTGCAAGAGGGACAACCTCACTTCCACTTCGTGGACGAGCAGATGCTCCGTACTCCTGCTATTGCTGTGAACCAAGTGAAATTGGAGATTGAGAATATGGCGGCTATCGCTATCCACAATTTCAACTTGGCGATGGATATCATTTCTACCGTGAACTTCGACAAGATGGATGAGTTTAACGAGAACGAGAAACAGCTCAACTACCTCAACCGCAATCTTATTCCTTATATCGTCCACCTCAATAACCTGCCTATCAGTGAGGAAGATAACCGCTATTTGGCAACTGCCATTCGCACGATTGGTGACTTGGAGCGAGTAGGTGATTATGCGGTAAACTTGACCGAGTATGCGGAGTTGTTGCAAAACTTCAAGGAGACTTTCTCTAAGGATCTTCTCTTCGAGGTGGAGCAATTGCGTGAAATGATGGGTGCGCTTTATCAAGCGACGATGCAGACATATATGGACCATGATTTCGATGCATTGATCGAAGTAAATCGTTATGAAGATCAGGTGGACGATATGGTGGCTCGTATTGAGAAGATTCACTTGCAACGCTTGATGGATGGTGTATATCCAGCCAGCGTAGGTCAAGTATATCAAGAGTTTGCGTCGGATACGGAGCGTATAGCTGACCACTTCTTGAATGTGGCTAAATCCATCCGTCAACTGCATGTAGGCGAGGATTGACAAAAAGTTATTTTAGAATCACAAAAAAATCGCACCAGTTGGTGCGATTTTTTTTCTTGCCTTTAGCCTAATTGCCTATAGATTGAACGCATTACATCATGCCGCCCATACCGCCTGCTGGCATAGCAGGAGCAGGAGTGTCCTCCTTGATGTCGGTGATGACACATTCGGTAGTGAGGAACATACCAGCGATGCTGGCTGCGTTCTCCAATGCTACGCGAGTCACTTTGGCCGGGTCAACTACACCCGCTGCCTTTAGGTTCTCATAGACATCCTTGCGTGCATTATAACCGAAGTCCGCCTCGCCGTTGCGCACTTTATCCACAACCACAGCACCTTCTTTGCCAGCATTGGCAACAATTTGGCGAAGTGGCTCTTCCACCGCGCGACGGATAATCTCAATACCCGTTTGCTCGTCCTCGTTCTCGCCCTTGAGACCTTCGAGAGCCGCTTGGGCACGGATATATGCCACGCCGCCACCTGCTACGATACCTTCTTCAATAGCCGCACGAGTAGCACTGAGCGCATCGTCCACACGGTCTTTCTTCTCCTTCATCTCCACCTCAGAAGCAGCACCTACATTGAGTTGGGCTACACCGCCAGCAAGTTTAGCAAGACGCTCTTGGAGTTTCTCCTTATCGTAGGTGGACTTGGTGGTAGCGATTTGCGCTTTGATTTGTCCCACGCGAGCAGCGATGGCCTCTTTCTCGCCTGCGCCATTGACGATAGTAGTATTATCTTTGTTCACAGTGATACTCTCTGCTGTACCGAGCATGTCGATGGTAGCAGCCTCCAGTTTGATACCTTTTTCTTCGCTGATGACGGTACCGCCTGTGAGGATAGCGATGTCCTCCAACATCTCTTTGCGACGATCGCCAAAGCCTGGAGCTTTTACTGCGCAAATCTTGAGTTGTGCGCGAAGGCGGTTTACCACCAAAGTGGTCAATGCTTCGCTATCCACATCCTCTGCAATTACGAGCAATGGACGGCCACTTTGTACGGCAGGCTCCAGCACTGGCAGCAACTCTTTGAGGTTGCTAATCTTCTTGTCGTAGAGTAGGATATATGGACGATCCATCTCCACCTCCATCGTCTCGGTGTTGGTGACAAAATAAGGACTGATATAGCCGCGGTCGAACTGCATACCTTGTACCACATCAATGGTGGTGTCCATACCTTTGGCCTCGCCAATGGTGATGACACCGTCTTTGCTTACCATACGCATGGCGTCAGCAATGAGTTTACCAATCTCGGCATCGTTGTTGGCAGAGATAGTAGCCACTTGCTCAATCTTGTCGAAATCGTTGCCTACCTCCTCGCTTTGCGCTTTGATATTGGCTACAATAGCACTCACAGCTTTGTCCATACCGCGCTTGAGATCCATAGGATTGGCACCTGCGGTGACATTCTTCAGACCAACGCTGACGATAGCTTGGGTGAGAACAGTGGCAGTGGTGGTACCGTCGCCTGCTTGGTCGCCTGTCTTGCTGGCAACCTCCTTGACGAGTTGTGCGCCGAGGTTCTCCGCTGCGTCTGCGAGTTCAATCTCTTTGGCTACGCTTACGCCATCCTTAGTGATGTGTGGAGCGCCAAACTTCTTGTCGATAATCACATTACGGCCTTTAGGACCGAGGGTTACTTTTACGGCGTTTGCCAATTGGTCAACGCCACGCTTGAGGGCATCACGCGCCTCAATATTGTATGAAATATTCTTTGCCATAGTATTCTTAATTATTTATCTTAGCCCACGGATATCACGGATTAACACGGATGCACAACCGTTTAGATGATACGGAGTTTTCGAAGATTGGTGAAAATCGGTGCAATCAGTGGGATGTATTTTTACTTCAAAATTGCTAAAATGTCGCTTTGGCGCATGATGAGGTATTTCTCGCCTTCGTATTCGAGTTCGGTACCCGCATACTTGCCATAGAGTACGGTGTCGCCCTCTTGGAGGAGCATCTTCTCGTCTTTGGTTCCTTCACCCGTCGCGATTACTTCGCCACGCAGTGGTTTCTCTTTTGCGCTATCGGGAATAATGATACCTCCGATAGTCTTTTCTTCGGCAGCCATTGGTTTTACCAATACACGGTCTGCTAATGGTTGGATTTTGCTCATAGTTATAATAGATGTTAAAAAAGTTTTTAAGAGTTTTAAAAGTCTTAAGGGTGGGGTACAAACTTTGTGCCAAATGGGTGTTGGCAGGGTTTGTCTGCCAAAATGTCAGTTGGCTTTACACTTTTCGGAATTGTGCGCCAGTACGCCTTGCCATCTCACCATCGGTGTCATCGCGGTCGCCAATGACGAGGCAGTCTTGGGGTGCAACGCCCATACGCTCTGTGATGATGTGCATGAGTTCAGGGGCAGGCTTGAGTCCGCCCAATAGGGGGGCAGATACCACCCAATCGAATAACTCAGGATTGAGTCCGAGGGTACGAAGTTTCTCTTCTGCATATTCGTAGTCGGACAAAACCACCATTTTCACTCCCTTTTCCTTGCACTCGGCAATAAATGGCATCACCCATTCGCTCAATGGTTGGTATTTGCCTATCATCTTCACCATCAATGGCATATAGCGTTGGTTGTACCACTGCTCGGCAACCGTAGCGGAGCAATGCATGCGCGCTGCCATACGCTGAAAATATGTATCATAAAAATGCTTTTCATCATCCTGCCATATGCCTTTCAAGCTGGCGCGTGTTGCGCGTTCGGCTTGCATATTGCGTATGTCTAATGGCGCATGAAGCACCATACGCAGCGACAAACCGCGCTTATCGTACAATGTGCCATCCAAATCAAAAATTACCAACTTATAATTTTTCATTCTTCTTCCTCCTCTCCTAAAATAGGTGTCATTTCGTTGGGCAGTCGTTTGGTGGTTGTTACTCCGTACTGCAAGAGCGATTCCAGTCGGCTGGATAGGTTGCCACGCCCTTCGCGCAGTTGTCCGACGCCTTTCTCGTAGGTGTTGCGTGCCGTATCTATTTGGCGACCTAATGCGACATAACTCTCTGCAAAACTGGTGTATTTCTCATAAATACCCGCTGCCGCTTTGCGTATGGCTTCGTAGTTTTTCTCTTGTCGGGTGTTCTGCCATGTGAGGAAGATAAGGCGTAGCACGACCATGAGGTTGGTGGGATTGATGATGAGTACGCCTTTCTGGTATGCCTTTGATCCTAAACTGGCATCGTGGTTCATGGCAAGAATATAACTACCCTCGTTGGGCACAAACATGAGCACGATAGGCACGGCATTGTCCACCAGTTTGGCGTAGTTTTTCTTTGCCAGTTCTTCCACATGCTTCCAGATGGATTCGTGATTGGCTTTGATGGCCGCTTTGCGTTGTTCGTCGTCTTCGGCGCCTACATAATCCGAATACGCAGTGAGCGATACCTTGCTGTCGATGATGATGCGTGTGCCGTCAGCGCCTTTGACGATGATATCTGGACGCAGGTTCTTGCCCTCTTCATCTTTGACATTATCTTGCACAAAGTACTCTTCGCCTTCGCGTAATCCGCTGTCATGCAGGATATTGGTCAATACTTGTTCGCCCCAGTCGCCTTGCACTTTGCCACGATTCTTGAGGGCATTGGCAAGCGTTTGGGTGGTCTTGTCGCGTGCTTGATCATGCTCAATGATAGTGCGAATACTTTGTGCCAGCGATGCGGTGTTCTTATCGCTGCTCTCTTTGCTTTGGGCAACGAGTTCGCGTAGCAGATCCAGTTCGC
The DNA here is from genome assembly GCA_017628395.1 of Paludibacteraceae bacterium. Lineage (GTDB taxonomy): Bacteria > Bacteroidota > Bacteroidia > Bacteroidales > Paludibacteraceae > Colicola. Next base: position 6,145 of record JAGBZD010000067.1, read on the forward strand.
GTTTGAGTGGATCAACCACCTGCTGCATATTTTCGGTGTTGGCTTTTTTGAGTTGCTCGGTGCGCTCCTTCATCTCCTTTTCAAAATGCGCACGCATGCTCTCGCGCGCGAGGGCAAGTTCGGTTTGAAAAGCGTGTTGTTGGTTTTCTTTTTCTTGTTGGTGTTGCTCCTTGATATTGGCAATAGTCTGTTCGGCGTTGGTCAGATGGGCTGCAATGGTAGCTTCGCTGCGTGTGAGCATATCTTTTTCTTCGCGCAGGGCACGAATATTGTTCTGCAACTGCTGATTTTGTTGTTTCTCATTGCGCACAATCATTATCGCAACAACAGCTGCTGCACCAACCCCCAATAGAAGTCCGAGTAGGATAGGAAGTAGTATTTCCATCGTGTATAAATTGTTTGGTTTTGATTTGCAAAGGTACGAAAAAAAAAGTACATGCGCAAGCGAATGCGCAAAAAATATCTTTTTTGCATAGTTAATAAGGGATAGAAATGGGAGAATTAACTAAAATTGCAGAAAAAACGAACTTCTCTTTGTGTATTTGGAAAATATTTTGTACCTTTGTAGCGTGATTTATTATGCGTAATTTGGTGATAAATATATTTGGTGCATTGCGGATAGGGTGGCGATTATCCGTAGTTTTGTGCATACTCTCCTTATGGGGGTGTAATGCAACGAAATTTGTGCCGCAGGGAGAGTATCTGCTGAATAAAGCCAATGTGAAAGTGGCAGATACCAAGGAAGTGGCTGTATCAGAACTCTCAAACTATCTCCAACAAAAACAAAACACGGAGATTTTAGGATTCTTAAAATTGCAGTTGGGTATATACAATACGGCCTCGTTAGATACAACCAAATGGACCAGTAAGAATGCGCGCAAGATAGGTGAACCCCCTGTGATTTTTTCGCCAGAACTGACGGATAGGAGTGTAACGCAGCTACAAAAAGCCATGCAAAACAAAGGCTATTTTGCAGCAGTTGTGGACACAACCATGAAGATTAAAGATAGAAAAGTAGATGTAACATACAATATCCAAGCGGGGCAGCCCTATATCATTCGTCGGTACAATGTGGATTTCCGAGAAGATGAGTTGAAACAAGTAGCGCAAAATCCGCGAACAACGCTCATTCATGAGGGCATGCAGTTTGATGTGGATGTGCTTAACCAAGAGCGACAACGCATAGCAAGGAGTATGCGCAGAAATGGTTGCTTCTATTTTGATGAGGAATTGATTCTGTTTGAGGTAGATAGCACGCGTGGTAAACGCCAATTGGATGTAACAATCCGTTTGCAAGATTATGTGGAATCATTGCCTGAATTACAAGAACGAATATTTAAGCATTACACGATTTCTCGCGTATTATTCCACATGGATTATGAAATGGATCGTGTGCCAGAAGGAGAGATTATGTGCATATCTGCTCATGATGGATATGAGTTCACATGGGTGGGGAGTAAATTGCTCCGAGAAGATGTTTTGAAGAAAAATTGCCCCATTCATCCCGGCGATACATATAATGAGTTTAGGGTAGAAAGAGCCTATAGCAATCTGAATCAGTTGGCTCCAATCAAATATGTAGATATTAGTTTTGATGTGGTGTCGGATACTGAATTGGAGTGCCATATTGTTCTATCACGAAGCAAACTCAACTCCGTATCTGTAGAAGCAGAAGGTACCTATTCTGCGGGAGATTGGGGTATTGCAGTAGGTGCGGGGTATGCCAACCGTAACCTATTTAGAGGGGCAGAGGAATTTACATTGGACGGACGCGCAAGCTATGAATGGCGTCAGAATGGTGGACGCGCCATTGAAGGTAAAGCTACTATGGGATTGAAGTTCTCCAACTCGTTGGCTGTAGATCTGAATTACAACTACCAAAATCGCCCCGACGAATATACGCGTTCGATATTCAATGCCACGCTGCAATATCAATTCAGACAATATGCGCAGCGATTGCAACATCAGTTTCGTATAGCAGATATTAGTTATGTATATCTGCCATGGATTCATCCTGAGTTTAGTGATAAGTTCTTGCAGTCCACCAATATACTGAAGTATTCGTACGAAGACCATTTTATTGTTGGCTGGGGTTACTCGGGTAGTTACTCATCGTTTAGTTCGCGTAATCCTTATCGCTCTTACACCAATGTCAACTACAATGTAGAAACGGCAGGCAACTTGATGCTGGGATTGGCTTCTATCTTTAAGTTCCCGACCGATGATGGTGGTAAATACACCCTGTTTAATACGCGTTTTGCTCAATTTGCAAAGGCTGATGTATCGTTTACTTATCATCAGATATTCAATCCTTCGCATCGTTTGGTATATCATGCCGATGTGGGAGTGGCAGTGCCTTATGTCAATTCGGAGGCGGTGCCTTTTGAGAAACGCTATTTCGCGGGTGGCTCTAATAGTGTGCGTGGCTGGACGGCTCGCAGTTTGGGACCTGGAGGGTATCGCGGAGTAGGGAGTCTGATTGATTTTAATAACCAGTCTGGAGATATTCGTTTGAACCTCAATGTGGAATATCGTGCCAAAGTGTGGTCGTTTATTGAGTTGGCTGCTTTCGTGGACGCAGGTAATATCTGGACAATTTTTGATTATGAGACCCAGCCGCATGGTAAGTTCCAATGGAATGAGTTCTATAAGCAAATCGCTTTGGCGTATGGTGTGGGTGTGCGATTGGATTTCTCAATCTTTGTCTTCCGTGTGGATTTTGGTGTTAAACTATACGACCCCAGTCGCTTGTATGACCAATGGGCTGGTACACAGTGGCGTACGGTGCCTAATGGACTGAATTGGAAGGAGGATATGACATTCCATTTCGCGATTGGCTATCCGTTCTAAAACTGAAAAGGTTAAGGTGTTGGATAAGTGTTGCATAGAAGGTGTGATTGAGGCGGGTTGCGATGAAGCAGGTCGCGGACCATTGGCTGGCAGTGTGTTTGCAGCAGCGGTGATATTGGATGCGGGTTTGCTGGAGAAGACCGAACACCGCGAGTGGCTCTCGCTGCTCAACGATAGCAAGCAACTCACCGACAAACAGCGCCAATACTTGCGTCCGATGATAGAGCAATATGCCACCGCATGGGCAGTAGTGGAAGTGACAGCCGAAGAGATTGACCAAATCAATATCCTCAATGCCTCTATTACGGGCATGCAGCGCGCATTGGACAAACTACTCATTACGCCCCAGCATATCATCGTGGACGGCAACAAGTGGCGACCTTATATCCCCGAAGGGCAAGTGCTGGAGATTCCTGCGCGTACGGTGGTCAAAGGCGATGGTAAGTATCTGTCTATAGCGGCAGCGAGCGTGCTGGCAAAGACTTATCGCGATGAGTATATGTTGCGTTTGCACGAGGAGTACCCGCAGTATCATTGGGATACGAATATGGGCTATCCCACCAAAGCGCATTACGAAGCTATTCGGCAGTATGGCATCACGCCATATCACCGCAAGACTTTTAAGTTAAATAAGCCGTAAATCCGCTGTATTACCTGTCTCTTTCGAGAGAAACACGGCAACGACACGGCAACGACACGGCAACGAGAGAAGACTTTACCAAGAGATTATAAACATTTAAACGAAATAAAACAATGGCAATTTTTGTAAAAAAGGAGGGTGAACCTCGTAAGAAAATGGGGTGCTTGGGCAAAACCCTGATTGGTATTGGTGTGTATTTTGGTATTTGTTTCCTTTTTGGTGCGTTGATGGGCGATATGATGTCCACGCCTGCCACCAAATTGGAGGAGAATACCATCTATCGTGTTGATTTGAAAGGTGTTTTAGTGGAACAAGCAGCAGAGGAGAATCCTTTGGATGCCATTATGGGCGAGATGTATGGTCAAACAACTACTACTGTTGGATTGAATGACCTGCTCAGCAATATCGCTTTGGCGAAGGATAACGACAAGGTGTTGGGTATCTACCTCAAAGGCGGTATGCTTGCTGCTGAACCTGCTTCAGCAAAGGCGATTCGTGATGCGTTGCTCGACTTCAAACAATCGGGTAAGTTTATCATCGCCTATTCAGATACTTATACGCAAACCAACTACTACATTGCTTCTGTAGCAGATAAAATCTTCTTCAATCCAGTAGGCACATTGAATTGGGACGGCTTGAGCGCACAGAAACAATACCTTACCCGTCTTTTCGAGAAGATTGGCATTGAGATGCAAATCCTCAAAGTGGGTACTTTCAAGTCGGCTGTAGAGCCATACTTCCGCACTTCGATGTCGGAGGAAGACCGCAAACAAACCGAACAATACCTCACAGGTATCTGGAGCGAGATGAAAACGGCAGTAGGACAAAGTCGAAACATCACTCCTGAGCAATTGCACGCTTATGCCGATGAGTGCATGTCGCTGCAACCACAAGAGAAATACCTGACATATAATTTAGTGGACTCGTTGGTATATATCCAAGAGATGGATAGTATTTTGCGCACCTATGCGGGCACCAAAGACTACAAACAACTGTCAAATAGCAAGATGACCAATGTAGAGCGCAACAAGGTGGTAGCAACAGACAAGGTGGCAGTTCTCTATGCCGAAGGTGCTATTGTGGACGAAGGCAATGAGGGTATTGTAGAGGGTAAGATGCTGAAAACCATCAAGAAAATCTATAAGGACGACGATGTAAAGGCGGTAGTCTTCCGCGTGAATAGTCCTGGTGGTAGTGCCGATGCGAGCGAGCAGATTTGGCATGCGATGAAGATGTTGCAAGACAAGGGGCTGCCTGTAGTGGTTTCTATGGGTGATTATGCAGCATCAGGTGGTTATTATATTTCTTGCAACGCCGATTATATCTATGCGGAGCCTACTACACTGACTGGTTCAATCGGTATCTTTGGTACTGTACCAAACCTGAGTAAACTCCGTGAAAAAGTAGGTTTGGATATTGATGGCGTATCCACCAACAAACATGCTGCTTTGACTACCAATGCCGTTTTCAAAGGTATGAACCCACAGGAGATGGCGCTCATGCAAAACATGGTAGAGCGTGGCTATGACCTCTTTACCCGTCGTTGTGCCGATGGTCGTGGAATGACCCAAGATGAGATCAAGAAGATTGGCGAGGGTCGTGTTTGGCTTGGCAAAGACGCCTTGGAGATTGGCTTGGTGGACGGTTTGGGCAATATCGACGATGCAGTTGCGAAAGCTGTAGAGTTGGCAGCGTTGGGTGAATATCAATTGGTTAGCTATCCAGAGAAGACCGACCCAATCCAAGAGATGCTCAAAATGTTTGACACTACAACCCCAGAGGAGCGTCTGGTGATGAAGGTGCGCGAGTTTGCTTCCAAACCACGCATTATGGCATTGATGCCAGAAGTGACAATCCAATAATGGTGTAGCAATGAAGTTCTTTCTGACCCCTCTCTCGTGGCTTTATGCCTTTGGCGTATGGGTACGCAATGTCCTATACGATGACCGCGTGCTGCCCTCTTATAAAGTGGATGTGCCAACCATAGCGATTGGCAATCTGGCAGTAGGTGGTACGGGCAAAACGCCTATGACGGAGTACCTAATTCGTTTGCTGTCACCCAAGTATAAGGTGGCAGTCCTGTCGCGAGGGTATGGCAGAAAGACCAGCGGATTTCGTTTAGCCAACGAGCATGACACCGCCAAGACGATTGGCGACGAGCCTATGCTGATTCACACACACTTCCCAGATATTCCTGTGGCAGTGTGTGCAGATAGGGTACAGGGTGTCAAGCAGTTGCAGCATATGATACCTGATTTGCAGTGTGTGATTTTGGACGATGCCTATCAACATCGCAAACTGCGTGCGGGCTTCTATATTCTGCTCACTTCGTATGATAACTTATATGTAAATGACCACATGTTGCCACGCGGTACGCTGCGCGATTTGCCCGCGGAGAGTGCGCGTGCCAACGCAGTGGTTGTCACCAAATGTCCGCAGAGCATGCAGCCTATCGACCGCCGTATCGTGAGCAATAGTTTGCACTTGGCATCGTATCAGCATTTGTATTATTCTTCTATTGGTTACGCACCCCTGCAACTATCATCTACTCCTTTGCTGGTGGCAGGTATAGCCAATCCTGCGCCCCTGCTCGAACACCTGCAACAGCAGTTCCCCGAAACGGAGTTGTTGGCATTTGCCGACCATCACCATTTCACCAAGAGCGATATACGGCTAATACTGAGCAAGGCAGAACAGTATGAACATGTGGTGACAACCGAGAAAGACTATATGCGTATGCTGCAAACGCCTTTGGTAGAGGCCTTGGGCGACAAATTGCATGTCCTGCCTATTCAGACAGACTTGGGCATTGACCAAGAAGCCTTTAATCGCCAAGTCCTGCTGTATGTCAGTGAGAATAACCGCACCACTCTAAACAATTCTACACCGCTCTAACCAACACAACACTACATAATATGAATATCCTATCGCTATTAAAGCGTTTCGTACCGCCATACAAGTGGCAAGTGGTAGCAAACTTGTTCTTTAATGTGCTATCCACCATATTATCGCTGTTCTCGTTTGCTACTATTATTCCCGTTTTGCAGATTCTTTTCGGATTATCGGAAGGCACAGCTACATATATGCCTTTAGATTCTGCTGCTACGATGAGCGACATGCTGGATATTCTGAAAAATAATCTCTACTATTTCCTGCAAACGCAGATTGAGATACGCGGTGCACAGTCTGTATTGCTGCTCTTGGGCGCATGTTTGGTGCTGCTAACGGGCTTTAAGTGCCTCACAGCTTGGCTTGCCAACTATTTTATGGTGCCTATACGCACGGGCGTGTTGCGCGACCTGCGCGCGCAGTTGTATAAGAAGGTGGTTAGTCTGCCAATTGGTTTCTTTACCGAAGAGCGCAAAGGCGATGTCATGTCGCGTATGACCAACGATGTGAATGAGGTGGAGGCGAGTATCATGTCCACATTGGATATGCTATTCAAGGACCCTATTATGATTCTGGTCTATCTCATCACGCTCTTCACTATATCGTGGCAACTGACGCTGTTTGTGCTGGTGCTATTGCCTGTGGCGGGATTGTTGATAGGGCGTATCGGTCGTTCGCTCAAGCGCGCTTCTACCAAGGGACAGGAGCAAAATGCTGAGATCCTCACCCAGATAGATGAGACCTTGGGCGGTTTGCGTGTGGTAAAGGCCTTTAATGCCGAGAGCAAACTGACAGTGCGTTTCCTCCATCTCATCAATGCCACACGAGCCACTTTCAACCGTATCAATCGCCGCTACTATCTGGCGCACCCAGTGTCGGAGTTCTTTGGTACGGCACTCATTGCCATTCTCCTGTGGTTTGGCGGTACGCTGATTTTGGGTGACCACTCTTCGATTGATGCCGCCACATTCATCTATTACCTCGTGATTTTCTATTCTATCATCAATCCTGCCAAGGACCTCAGCAAAGCTACTTATGGCATACGCCGTGGTATGGCATCGTTGGAGCGAATAGATAAGATACTTAATACTGAAAGTAATATTCGCATGGCGGAAAATCCAAAACAAATAGCAGATTTTCAGTCGGTTATTCGCTATGAGGATGTTTGCTTCTCCTATCAGGCAGATCGCCCTGTGCTCAAGCATATCAATCTGGATATTAAGAAGGGGCAAACCATTGCGTTGGTAGGGCAATCGGGTAGCGGAAAGACTACGATGGCGGACCTGCTGCCACGATTCTATGACACTACGGCGGGGCGTATCACTATTGACGGTGTGGATATTCGTGATGTGAAAACATATGACCTGCGTGCGCTGATGGGTAATGTGAATCAAGAGGCGATTCTATTCAACGACACCTTCTACAACAATATCACTTTTGGTGTAGAGTCTGCCACGATGGAGGAGGTGCGCCATGCAGCGCGTATAGCGAATGCCGATGACTTCATCATGGCTACGCCCGACCAGTATCAAACGACGATTGGCGATCGTGGTTCGCGTTTGAGCGGTGGACAACGCCAGCGTATCTCTATTGCGCGTGCTATCCTCAAGAACCCTCCGATCTTGATTTTGGATGAGGCCACTTCGGCATTGGATACCGAGTCGGAGAAACTGGTGCAAGAGGCATTGGAGAACCTGATGAAAGACCGCACCACGCTGGTTGTAGCGCATCGTTTGAGTACTATCCGCAATGCCGATCTCATATGTGTACTGCATGAGGGGCAAATAGTAGAGCAAGGAACCCATAATGAGCTCCTTGCTAAGAATGGCTATTATCGCCGTTTGGTGGATATGCAGCAGGCAAATGCGTAAATGCTTATTTCCCGCCTACGAGTTTCTTAATCTCGCTTAGTTTGTTGAGTGCCTCCAGTGGGGTCAAGTTGTTTATATCCAATGTCTTGACCTCATCGCGTATCTGCTCCAGTACGGGGTCATCCAGCTGGAAGAAACTGAGCTGCATACCTTCGGGTGCAGTGACTGTGGCTTTGCCGCTACCGATTTCCGATACCCGTTTCCCGCTTCCTGTTTTCGGATTTTCGCTTCCCGCTTCCCGATTCCTTGCTCCTTGTTCGAGGTCAGCAAGAATGTGATTGGCACGCTGTACGATAGACGATGGCATACCTGCCAGTTTGGCGACATGGATACCAAAACTATGCTCTGAACCGCCACGAACCAGCTTGCGCATAAAGATGATTTTGTTGTCCACCTCGCGCACGGATACATTGTAGTTGCGGATACGCGAGAAGTTCTTTTCCATCTCGTTGAGTTCGTGGTAGTGGGTAGCAAAGAGTGTTTTGGCATGTCCTCTATTCTCGTGGATATACTCTACAATCGCCCATGCGATACTGATACCGTCGTAGGTACTGGTACCTCGTCCTAACTCGTCGAAAAGCACCAGACTGCGTTCGCTGAGGTTGTTCAATATACTGGCAGCCTCGTTCATCTCAACCATAAAGGTACTTTCGCCCACCGATATATTATCGCTTGCGCCCACGCGCGTGAAGATCTTGTCCACCACACCGATGCTGGCGCTCTCTGCTGGCACGAAACTACCCATCTGCGCCATCAGCACAATGAGTGCGGTCTGGCGGAGTAGGGCGGACTTACCCGCCATGTTGGGTCCTGTCAGGATGATGATCTGCTGTCCGTTGTTGTCCAGCAATACATCGTTAGGCACATATTCTTCGTCCAGCGGTAATTGCTTCTCGATGACAGGGTGACGCCCTTGGCGAATATCAATCACCAGACTATCATTGATGTCAGGACAGATATATCGATTCTCTACGGCTACGGTGGCGAAGCTCATCAAGCAATCCAGTTGCGCAATGACAGCAGCATTCTGTTGCATTTGTGCTACATAGTCGGTCATCGCCAACATCAGTTCGGTGTAGAGGCGATTCTCTATTGTCTGAATCTGGCTTTCTGCGGTGAGTATCTTCTCTTCGTATTCTTTGAGTTCTTGGGTGATATAGCGCTCTGCGTTCACCAGTGTCTGTTTGCGAATCCATGTTTCTGGCACTTGGTCGCGGTAGGTGTTGCGCACTTCCAGGTAGTAGCCAAAGACATTGTTGTAGCCAATTTTCAGGCTGCTGATACCTGTGGCTTCCACTTCGCGTTGCTGCAGTTGCAGCAGGTAGTTCTTGCCGTTGGTTTGTATGTCGCGCAACTCATCCAGTTGCGCATCGATGCCTCGTGCAAAGATATTGGGTCTGCCTTGTACAGCGGGTGGGTCTGGTACCAGTTCGCGTTCGATGCGTTCGCGAATCTCGGTGCAGAGCGATAGTTGTTCGCCCAGCAGGTGCAAGTAAGGGTTGTCTATTGCCTGTTGGCATACTTCTTTGATAGGAGCAATAGCCAATAGGGCGCGGCTCAGCTGGCGTATCTCGCGGGGCGTGATGCGTCCTGTGGACACCTTGCTCACGATGCGTTCCATGTCCTGAACATGTTGGAGGTTCTCACGAATGATCTCTCGATGTTCGGGGTGACGGAATAGGTACTCCACCACCATTTGTCGGTTGCGTATGGGGCGCACCTCTTTCAGCGGGAATGCCAGCCAGCGGTGGAGTAGGCGGCCGCCCATAGGGGTGATAGTGCGGTCAATGATATTGTAGAGCGTGATACTATTCTCTCGTTGTCCGCTGAGCAGCTCCAAGTTGCGAATGGTGAAGCGGTCCATCCATACATACTTGTCCTCTTCGATGCGGCTCAGGTGCTGGATATGTCCTGTTTGCAGGTGCTGAGTAGCATCCAAGTAGTGCAGGATAGCACCTGCGGCTATCACGCCTTGTGGCAGGTTGTCCACGCCAAAACCCTTGAGGTTCTGCACATTGTACTGCTTGGTGAGCCGCTCGTGTGTAGCGGTAGGGCTCATCATCCAGTCGTCCAGTTCGAAGGTGAAGTATTTATTGCCAAACTGCTCTTCGAAGTCGCGTTTCTTTCCGCGTAGGAACAGCACTTCTTTGGGTGCAAAATTCAACAACAGTTTGTCCACATAGTCGGCTGTGCCTTCTGCTACCAAGTATTCGCCTGTGGAAATATCCAAAAAGGCTACGCCTACTGCTTGTTTTCCCCATTGTATGCAGGCGAGCCAAGTGTTTTCGCGTTGTTGTAGTGTAGTTTCTGAATAACTCACACCAGGGGTAACCAATTCGGTTACACCGCGTTTTACGAGTTTCTTGGTCAGTTTAGGGTCTTCCAATTGGTCGCAGATGGCCACGCGCAAGCCAGCGCGTACCAGTTTGGGGAGATAGGTGTCCAACGCATGGAAAGGGAAGCCTGCCATCTCCAGCGCTTTGGCTTCTTTGCTTGCACCATTGCTGCGATGGGTGAGGGTGATATTGAGTATCTTGCTTGCGCGAACTGCGTCTTCTGCGTATGTCTCATAGAAGTCGCCACAGCGAAACAGCAATACCGCATCAGGGTATTGGTTCTTTATCTCGCGAAACTGTCGCATCATTGGTGTATCACCAGTATCAATTTTTGTCATAAAGTTTCAAAATAGGCTGCAAAGTTATACAATTTTTTTGAGATACGCAAGAAAAGACCGAATTAAGATGCGTATTTTTTGTAGTTTTTCTTGCTCAATCCAAAATAAATCTGTACCTTCGAGGGCACCTTAATCCTCGAAGCTACTACAAAAAAATGTAGCCTATGGCAACAAAAGTAAACTTTTCTTGCACATATACATTTTTTTTTGTACTTTTGCAGTCGCAATGAGAGCGATGGGTAATATACTACATAATGACCTCTACTTATCCCTCAAGCAGTTTGCTTATCTCTGTGAAAAGATGGTGGAGGTAGAGGATCAATTGAAGAAATGGAAAGCATATTATAATCAATAAATTTTTATAGCCTATGAAAAAGTTATTCTTATTTCTACTAAGTCTGTTCTTATGTAGTGTGGGTGTGCCTATTCTTGCTCAGGATGCCGAACTTGTGCCTGCTATGGTGGTGCAAATGGCTGACGGCAGCAAGCCGGTGGTACAATTGGACTACACTGCGGTGACGGACTTTAGTGTGTTATGCAGAAGGGGAAGTCTTGCTGTAAGTGTGCCCGAAGCAGATGTGACAGGTGTGCGTAGTATCACTTTTGCCATGGTAGAGGAAGGTGATATTACTACTGATTTGGAAGAAGTATCGTCTTTGGACAAAGCCACGACAGACAAAGTTTTGTTTAATGGTAATTTATTTATCCGTGCCACCATGCCTGATGGCAAGCAGGTTTGGTACGATGTGATGGGTAATTTAGTTATGAACTATGAGTGATGAGTTATAAGTAAAATTTAATCACTGAATTACAATATGAAAAAGATGTTTATGGCAGTCATCGCCTTAATGATGACAATTAGTGCTTCTGCACAGTTTTATATTTATTGTAGTGATGGCAATGTCATCAAGGTGGACAGTATCAGTATGGTAGCCCCAGAGGAGCCAGAAGAACCTACTCCTCCCGCAGGCATTGGAACCTTCTCGGTCTCCGCAGATAAGCAAGTGACCTTCTCAAAGGGTAACTTACAATATACCCAATCTACTAATACATGGTCTTTTGCCGCAAATCAATACGACTACATAGGTACTGACAATGTGACAGGTGGTAGTGTGTATTCTGGTGAGTATGGCGATAGCAAACAAGGTACTGCTTTGGCAGATAAGGTAGATTTGTTCGGTTGGAGTACGAGTACTACCAATTTTGGTGTAAGTACTTCTACTGATGATAATGATTATGGTGGTTCTTTCGTTGATTGGGGTACAAATCAAATCGGCAATGATGCTCCTAACACCTGGCGTACATTGAGTTATGACGAGTGGTATTATTTGCGATACACTCGTACCAATGCTGACGCATTATGTGGTGTCGCTCAGGTTAATGGTGTGAATGGATTGATTTTCTTGCCTGATAATTGGACTTGCCCAGCAGGTGTTACTTTCAAGTCAGGTTATCACAGCAGTTATGGTGTTGATTATTATGCAGCTTATCAAACCTTTACTGCTGAGCAATGGTCTAAGTTAGAATCCGCAGGTGCAGTCTTCCTGCCTGCTGCGGGTTACCGCTACGGATCCTATGTGTGCGTCGTGCAGAGCATCGGCGACTATTGGTCTGCCTCAGAGTACAATAATTACTACGCGTACTACCTCTACTTCCTCTCGGACGAAGCGAACATGGAGTACAACAATCGCTACAACGGTCTATCAGTTCGTCTCGTTAAGGATCTATAAAATTTTGCCAAACGCTTAAGCGTTCAGCAAAATTTGATGGCATAGAACATTCTTGCTTTTGTTCGCGGCTTTGCCGTGACAAAAGCAAGCGGATTAGCAACTGAAATTTCCTTTGTCCTCTTCGATAGGGGACAAAGGAAACTCGCATAATGAGGTTAGGAGTGTATCGTTATCCAGAGTGTAAGTGACGACATTTCCGTAATGGTCACTCATAGCGTGAAAATTAGTAAATCCAGCATTTCGCCCATTTGGGGTATATACAGAAGGAATCCGTTTCCTGAAGTCTGCTGTGGGATGCGTCCTGCAACATTCAATCCAAGAAATGCTAAATTCGCTTCCTGCCTGCTGCGGGCAACCGCAACGGCTCCAATGTGAACAATGTGCAGAACAACGGCAACTATTGGTCTGCCACTGAGAACAAAGCCGCCTACCGTGAACATCAGAGTGGTAACCGAGTGGTTTCGAAAGATACCGCTGGCGAAATTGTCGCCCACGAGTAGGTTTTGGATAGGATATATCGGGTATGATGAGGGTATGATGAGCGTATGATGCATGTGGTAAATGTGCGGTGGAAATGAATAAAAAGGGAACTATATATATGTTGACACTAAAACTAAAAACAACAAGAATTATTTATTAAAAAACAACTTAAACAACTTTCGCGCCAATCAACTTCCTGGCGCGACAAGGAAAACAACACATAGTGTCAATTGGTATATAAATCCCAATAAAAATACCAAAATATTTGTATATATCAAATATAACTATTACCTTTGCAGCGAATTTAACCCATTATACCATGCAATACCTATCTCCAATTGAGGCAGTGCGCCTCGTGAAATCAGGCGACACGATTGTCGTACAAGGTTCAACCTCGATACCTATGGTACTTTTGCGCGCCCTTACGGAACGCGCAAACGAACTGCGCGATGTGAAAATCATATCGGGTTTTGGCGTGCATCCCGAAGAAGCACCCTATGCCAAAAAAGAACTCATGGACTCGTTCCGTGCGCTGAATATCTTTGTACCTAACAACCTGCGTCGCGCCATGCGAGAGGGCGTGGCAGACACTATCCCATGTTTCTTGGGCGAAGTGCCATTTCTCTTCCGTAGCGGACAAGTGCCTGTGGATGTGGCATTTCTGAATGTGAGCGAACCTGATGAGAATGGTTATTGCTCCTACGGTATCTCTGCCGACATCGCTTTCTCGGGTGCTGAATGTGCGAAGACGATCATTGCACAAGTAAACAAATACATGCCACGCACCTTTGGTGACCCCGTGATACATGTCAGTCAGATTGCAGCCATGTGCCGTGGCGATGAACCACTCATTGAAGTGCCCACTCCTGTGCCCAGCGAGATCGAAACACGCATAGGAAACTTCATCGCCAACGAGATTCCTGATGGCGCAACCTTGCAGATAGGTGTGGGTGGCATACCCAATGCCGTTATCAACGCACTGAGCGGACATCAGCATTTGGGATTGCATACAGAGGCGATAACCGATGGTGTGTTGCCATTGATAGAGAAGGGGATTATTGACAACTCGCTGAAGAAGATTTATCCGGGTAAATCGCTTGGTAGTCTGGTACTTGGTTCGAAGCATTTGTACGAATACATGGATAATAACCCAGACTTCGTTATTCGCGATGTAGCGTTCACCAATGACCCGCAAAACATCCGTCAGAACCCCAAAGCGATGGCTATCAATTCGGCTGTGGAAGTGGATTTGACAGGACAGATTTGTGCCGACTCAATCGGCGAAACAATCATTTCGGGCGTGGGCGGACAGCATGACTTTATGTACGGCGCTGCGCTCTCAGAAGGCGGCAAATGCTTTATTGCGTTGCCCAGTATGACCAGTAAGGGGCAAAGTAAGATTGTGGCTAACTTGGCACCTGGTGCAGGTGTGGTGACAACACGCTTCCAAGCACAGTATATAGCCACCGAACATGGTATCGTCTATTTGCGCAACTTGCCATTGGCGGAACGCGCCAAAGCACTCATCAGCATAGCAGACCCATCAGTGAGAGAGGAACTGGAGCGAGCAGCTGTGAAGCGGTTTGGAATAGGGTTCCTGAGACTGAAATGAGGGGGGAACTGACCCTACAAGAAAACAACACGAATTATTGAAATCAACAACTTAAACAACTTAATCCAACAACTTCCGCTCGCATCAACTTCCGCGAGCGGCAAGGAGTATGTAAATCTGAATAAAAAATAGGGCGTTGTGCCCTATTTTTTATTGGATAATATGGGTAATGGACGGCGTTCCGCCTATAGGTTATTGGCGCGAGATCTCATCGATGGCGCGCTTGAGTTCTTTGTCGTAGCGCAAGAAGTAAGCATAATAGCCACGATGATAGTAATAGCGTTTGACAATCTCGCCGCCCAGCAGTTCTTCTACTTCTTCGCGATTGCGCTGAATAGCCGCACGATAGTCCACTGTCAGACGGGGCTTGAACGCCTCTAAATCAGCCAGCAGGGTGGAATCCAAATCTTCTTGCTTAGCCATCTTGATGAGTTCGCCTAAATGGCGTCCCGTTTCGGTTTCGTAGGAGAATTGCTTTTCATCCAAGAACTGGCAAAAATCCTCTAAGTCGCTGTCGGTGAGTTGGAAATCTTGGGCAGGTGCGATGGTAGGATGTTGGCGATAGTAGCGATTGGCATAGTCGAAGAACATATGGTCGCGGTAGAGGTTATAGGTGATGTCCAATTTGGCTGAATCGGTAAGCACCACATCGGGTAGGATACCGCCTGCGGTGTCGCGGTGCAGCTGGTGTCCGCGTTGGCGTTCAGCATAGTCGATGGCTTGGATACAACGACCAGAAGGCAGGTAGTATTTGGAGGTTGTCACCTTGAGGTGTCCGCCAAAAGCGATCGGGCGGATATTTTGCACCAGTCCTTTTCCGAAAGTGCGTTCGCCCACGATAGTAGCGCGTCCTAAGTCTTGCAAAGCACCCGCTACAATCTCGCTGGCAGAAGCAGACTGCCCATTTACCAATACGACCAATGGCATATTGGGAAAAATGGGAGATGTCTCTGTTGTGTAGCTATGGTTGCTGCGCTCTGTCTTACCTTTGGTGGCTACAACCTCCGTGCCTTTAGGAACGAAAAAACCAACAATCTGTATTGCTTCATCAATGATTCCACCACCATTGCCGCGAAGGTCGATGATGAGGCGTTTAATATTATTGGTTTGTACCATTTGATCCAAAGCCGCAAGGAACTCTTGTGCCGAATTAGAGGTAAATTCGCTGAAAAGAATATAGCCAATGGAGTCTTGTAATACCGTAGCATAACTAACTGCTGGCAGATGAATGTCGCGGCGCGTTACTTGCTTGGTAATCAGTTGGCTATCACGCTCTAATACGATTTCAATAGTCGTACCCGCTTTGCCTCGTAAGTGGTCGGATACCTCTTTTGTATTCTTGCCTTGGCAATCAAAACCATCCACCTTGACGAAGCGGTCGCCGGGCAACATTCCGCTTTGCTGAGCAGGCATGCCTTCGTACAATTCGTTGACGAAAACATTGCTGTCGCGGTACATAATGATACTGCCCACACCGCCATACTTGCCTTGCGTCATACGGCGCAACTCATCGTCCTCACGCTTGGGGATATACATGGTGTAAGGATCTACTTTGTGGAGCATGTAGTTGATGCTCGTTTCGATGAGGTCGTCGTAGTTGAGGGTATCCACATAGTTGATGTCCAACTGACGCATGACATCGGTGTAGATAGTCAGGTTCTTATCTATACGGGTCGTCTGCGTTTCTGCTAACAGATTGATGGTGAGCAGAAGAAAGGGTATGATGAGTAGTTTTTTCATTGTTCTATAAAGGGGAGTAAGGACATTAAGGTCGTTAAGGACTTTAAGGTCAGATTAGGGTAAATACTGCGATATGTCTTTGCCGTGGGAGTGCAGGTCGCGCACGAGGGTAGAGGAGATATGTGCATACTCGGGACGGGTGTAGAGGAGTACGGTCTCAATGCCCGATAGTTGTTTGTTGGCTTCGGCTATATTGCGCTCGTACTCAAAATCAAGGGTAGAGCGTACTCCGCGCAGGATAAACTGGGCATTGTGTTGTGTTGCAAAATCGACGGTTAAGCCATCATATACTTCCACACGCACGCGTGGTTCGTTATCATATATGCGCTGGATAGCAGCCAAACGCTCGCAGAGCGGGAAGGTCTCGCGTTTGGTATAGTTGTGCCCAATGCCGATAATAATCTCGTCAAAGAGATTTAGGGCACGCAGCACAATATCGTGATGCCCTATGGTAAAGGGATCAAATGATCCCGGAAAGATAGCAATTCTCATATTATTTCTGCGTTTTTAAGTGCTTCTTTGGTGGCTTCGCGATAGGCGACCATCAGTCCGCCTGTGCCGAGCAAGGTGCCGCCGAAATAGCGCACTACTACTACGAGGATGTTGTCCAATTTCTGTGCATCAATGCTGCGAAGAATAGGCATACCCGCTGTGCCGTGGGGTTCGCCATCATCTTTGGTGCGCCATAGATTTTCGCCCAAGCGATAGGCATAGCACACATGGCGGGCATCGTGGTATTTCTTCTTGTACCACGCGATGCGTGCTTTGGCTTCATCCTCATTGGCAATGGGTTCGGCAAAAGCGAGGAACTTGCTTCCGCGGTCCTTGAAGATGCCTTTGGCGAGGCCAGTTATGGTAGATTTCGTTTCGGACATAATAAGTCAAAATACAATTTGCTTGCAAAGGTACAAAAAAAAATACAATTTTGCAAATATGTGCGAAATAACTTGCATATATGCAGTTTTTTTTGTACCTTTGCAGCATATTTAACCACAAAATTTATACCAACTATGATTGTACATGTAGCAACGAGTAAGCATCAGCGTGCGCCTAAGAAAGATGGCAAGCCACCTGTGCCAGGACGGTTGTGCGACTTTGTGCGGAAGGAGTTGGCGAAAGCTGCTAAAGAATAATATATATCTAAAAACAACGCCAACAACTTGCGCGGCAATCAACATCCTGCCGCGCTTATGATTAGCATTAAATCTTACGGAGAAAGTATGGAGAAATCTTGGTATTCCTTCAGTGAGGTTTCAATCAGATTCCAATCAGGTTCCAATGAGGTTCCAATGGAGATAGGGGGCAAGTGAGGGGCAAATAACGGGCAAGAAGAGAAGGATATGCAAAAAAAAATTGTGAAGAATTAGAATATATATATTTACCAAATAAATTAACAAAAATATGCGTAAGATAGTTTACATACTTTTTCTTTTATTGCCATTGCAACACATAGTGGCAGCCGACAAGGCACCACTATATATCCTTGACGGGCAATATATAGAGCAACAGGGAGAAAAAGAAGTAGAAAAAATCTCTCCCAAAGATATAGCAACAATTGAAACTATTGATTCTGCGACAGCTGTTAGCATTTATGGCGAGCGAGCGTCTGGCGGAGCGGTAGTGGTTCGGACAAAGAAGTTTGAAGATAAACACTACAAAAAAGAGCAACCACATCATAACAACGAGTACACGAATAAACACCGAAAAAGTTCCCATAACGGTAGAGAAATAATGGCAATTATTATTATAGCTATTTTATCGTTTCCGTTATCTAAATTGCTCGTTAAATGGCAGACTAAATGTCGGTTGTACTTAGAGGAAAAACATATTATAAAGCCGAAATCATTGCCATCCTATCTTAATAATGCTGAAAGTGTGCAGTTTAAAGCGACAAGTAGCTTCGCATACTACATATGGCCTATTTTACTAATTCTGTTGTTCATATTTTTTACTTACATGATATTCTCCTTTCTGGTGCCAGATATGTTAACCCACAAAGTAGATGGGGGGGATATTCTAATGATTGTTATTTTCTCTTGGTTAGACATACTCTTTTTATTGGGTGCTATTGCACTTGCAATGTATTATAAATGGCATCTAACTATTGACGAGAAAGGTATCCGCGGAATGTATATTGATTATAATCGAGGAATATTCTTTCCAAAATTTACAAAAGTAAATATCCGATGGAAAGATGTTTCATCCGCAGAATTAGTTCACACATGGATAGGACGAGCAGCAATTGCAGGCTTGGCTATATTCTACAAATCAGCACCAGACACTCCGAAAGAAATCATCAATATCAACCTCTTTTCGAGCAAAAAAATAATTGATAGTGCCAACTATTTTTATGCGCTACACCAAGAGCACAACACGCTTGAAACCAAAGAGTTAATGGAATCATACCAACACAATGATGATGAAAAGTTCATGTTGTTTATGTATGCTATATCAAGTATAATACTTTTAG
This sequence comes from Paludibacteraceae bacterium, assembly GCA_017628395.1. Lineage (GTDB taxonomy): Bacteria > Bacteroidota > Bacteroidia > Bacteroidales > Paludibacteraceae > Colicola. The sequence goes on from JAGBZD010000067.1 coordinate 25,101, forward strand.
CAATTTATTTTGTTATTTTTTAGTCTATTGTTGAAATTTACGAGAAGAACATAGAATACTATGAGAAATGAGTATTATAAAAATGAGTTGAGAAAAATATTTTACTAAAAAACACACATAACTTGCGTATTTGCATTTTTTGTTGTAACTTTGTAGCCCGAAATAAGTATAATCATTAAAAACAATATATTGTGAAAACTAACTACTTGAAAAGCAGACATATTGGTCTGACAGAGCAAGACCAACAGCAGATGTTGGAAGTCATCGGAGTGAAAAGTGTGGATGAACTCATCGCACAAACCATGCCAGCGGATATTCTATTGGAGGAGCCATTGGATCTTGATGAGCCACTGACTGAACAAGAGCATTTGAACACCGTACACGACATGGCACAGAAAAATCAACTCTATCGTTCGTACATTGGACGCGGTTGGTATGGCACCAATACGCCTGCTGTGATTCAACGCAATATATTGGAGAATCCCGTTTGGTACACCTCATATACCCCTTATCAAGCAGAAGTGAGCCAAGGTCGTTTGGAGGCGTTGTTTGTTTATCAGACTATGATTAGTGATTTGACTGGTTTGCCACTTGCCAACTGTTCGCTTTTGGACGAAGCGACAGCAGCAGCTGAGGCCGTGACCATGATGCGCAACCTACGCAGCCGCGATATGGTGAAAGCTGGTGTGAAGAAGGTGTTGGTGGATAAGAAAATCTTTGCTAACACCTTACATGTAATGCGCACACGCGCGAAAGGGCAAGACATCGAACTCGTGCTGGTGGATTATGCTTGCGTGACCAGCGACTGGCTGGCAGAGAATGGCCCGTTCTTTGGTGCCATCGTACAATGGCCTAATGCAGACGGTGCGATAGAGGATTACAATGCATTCATTGAGGACTGCCATGCAGCAGGCTTGAAGGTGACCGTTATTGCCGACCTTATGGCATTGGCATTGCTCAAGCCCCTGAACGCAGACATCATGTGCGGTACGGCACAACGCTTTGGTTTGCCAATGGGCTTTGGTGGTCCTACCGCAGGATATATGGCAACTCGCGAAGAGTACAAACGCGACATGCCGGGTCGTATCATTGGTTTGAGTAAAGACACCTATGAGAAGCCAGCTTTCCGTTTGGCACTACAGACACGCGAGCAACATATCAAACGCGAGAAAGCAACTTCGAATATTTGTACTGCGGAGGCATTGTCGGCTGTGATGGCGGGTATGTATGGCGTATATCATGGTGCGGAGGGTATTCGTGAGATAGCCGAAGGTATTCATGGTAAGGCGGTGTATTTGAGCGAGATGCTGCAGGCATACGGCTATGAGCAAGAGAACACTGAGTTCTTTGATACGCTGAAGATACGCCACGAGAATGGGGTAGAGGCAGTGCGCGAAGCAGCCGAAGAGTTGGGCATTAACCTCTATTATGATGAGGACGGTTGGATAGGTATCTCCTTGGACGAGAGTGTGACTGTGGACGATATGAACGACCTGATTGAGGTGTTTGCTAACGCATCGGGCAATATGGCGCAATACGAGGATAGCGAAGATGCTTTCGAAGGGCTATGGGCTATCAATGAAGATCGTGTTCGCGAGGTGGATTACCTGCAAGAAGAGGTGTTCAAGAAATACCGCACCGAGACGGAGATGATGCGCTATATCAAACGCCTTGATAGAAAGGATATTAGTTTGACGCATACGATGATTCCATTGGGCTCTTGCACGATGAAGCTCAACCCTGCGGCGGCTATGATTCCTGTGACCTATCCCGGCTATATGGGCATTCACCCATTGGCGCCAGCAGAGCAAGTGGCTGGATACATGGAAGTAATGGAAGACCTGGAGCAACAATTGGCTACTATCACGGGCTTTGCAGCATGCAACCTGCAACCTACTTCGGGTGCGGCTGGCGAATATGCGGGACTGGTGACCATACGCGAGTATCTGGAGCAAAAAGGTGAGGGACATCGCAATATCTTGTTGATTCCTGCTTCGGCTCACGGAACGAACCCTGCGTCTTGCGCACAAGCGGGTATGGTGCCTGTGGTGGTGAAGTGCGATGAGAATGGCAATACCGACTTGGCAGACTGGCGCGAGAAAGCCGAGCAACATAAAGAGAACTTGGCAGGCTGTATGATTACCTATCCATCTACCCACGGTATCTTCGAGATGGCTATTCGCGAGATGTGCCAGATTGTACACGAGTGTGGCGGACAAGTATATATGGACGGCGCGAACATGAATGCGCAGATTGGTTATACCAATCCAGGTTTTATTGGCGCGGATGTATGTCACCTCAATCTGCACAAGTCGTTTGCCAGCCCTCACGGCGGTGGCGGACCTGGCGTAGGTGCAATATGCTGTGCGGCGCACTTGGTGGACGCTATGCCACAAGCGGAGAATAACCGCGTATCAAGTGCATTGTATGGCAATGCGAATATGGCACTGATTTCTTACGGCTATATCCGCATGATGGGCGAAGAGGGATTGCGCGAATCGACTGCAGCAGCTATTGTGAGTGCCAACTATATGGCAGAAAAACTGAAAGATGCTTATGGTATTGTTTATACAGGTGTGAATGGCAGGGTAGGTCATGAGTTGATTTTGGACTGCCGTCAGTTCCATGCTATTGGTATTACAGAATCGGATATTGCGAAACGATTGATGGACTTTGGTTATCACGCACCTACGCTGAGTTTCCCAGTGCATGGCACATTGATGGTGGAGCCAACCGAGAGCGAGAGTTTGCATGAGTTGGATCAATTCATTGACGCATTGCTCATCATCCGCGAGGAGATTGCCGAGGTAGAACGCGGCGAGGTGGATAAGAAGGATAATGTGCTGGTGAATGCACCACACCCTGAGTATGAGGTGGTTGCAGACGAATGGAATCACCCTTATAGTCGTCAGAAAGCCGCATATCCAGCCGAGTGGGTGAAAGCCAATAAGTTCTGGATACCCGTATCACGCGTGGATAATGGATGGGGTGATAGAAATCTGGTGGCGAGATTTTGATGGTGTAAGGTGTAGAGTGTAAAGTGTAAAGGCGAGAGTATATGTCTAAAGGAAAACTTCGTGAACAATTAAAGAGTTATCAGCGTATGAAACCGCTGGTGGCAATCAAAGAGTACTTAATGATTATTTTTTGTACCATTCCATATGCAATAGCAGTCAATTGGATTTTGGTGCCACACACTATTGTCGGTGGCGGACTGACGGGTCTATGCGAGATTATCTATTTTGCTACAGATACATTTATTCCGATTTGGTTGAGTTCATTTGTATGCAACTTAGCACTGCTGATAGCGGCCTTCTTTACTGTGGGATGGCGCTATTGTGTGCGTACATTGTGGGGGGTATTATGGTACACTATTTGGCTGAAAGTCATAGAGATACCAGCAGAGCCCGTAGTGAGTGACCCATTTATGGCGGTGATATTGGGCGGATTGTTTATGGGATGCTTCTTGGGCGTGGTGTTCCTCAATAATGGTAGTACAGGTGGCGTAGATATAGTGGCGATGATTGTGAATAAATACAAGCATCTGCCTATGGGACGCGTGCTGATGGCATGTGATATTGTAATCATTTTATGTGCTTATTTCTTGCCTGAAATCAAGGAGTTGCCATTTGGTAAAGGTCTGGAGAAAATTCTTTTTGGTCTTTGCTATACCTTTATGGCTGGTACAGCTGTGGATTGGGTGCTTAATCGCACACGCCAGTCGGTGCAGTTCTTTATTTTTAGTAGTAAATATGAGGAGATAGCTGAGGCTATTATGACCCAAGTGCCACGCGGAGTGACCTTCTTGGAAGCACAAGGTGGCTACACCAAGAACCCAGGCAAAGTAATTACAGTGATAGCTCGTCAGTATGAGTCGGCTAAAATCTTCCGTTTGGTGAATGCTATTGATCCTAATGCATTCGTGAGCCAAAGTCAGGTGCGTGGTGTATTTGGTCGAGGATTTGATCCTATGAATAAATAAGGAAAACCTGTTTACACAGATGGGAAACGCTATCAAATACATGCAATATCCTGTAGGAAAGGTAATCAAGGAATATATTTTTATCTTTCTTGGGCTCTTTCCTTTTGCTCTGATGGTCAATTGGATATTCGTTCCGCACAATGTAGTAGGTGCAGGATTGACAGGTATCTGCTCCATTATTTATTATGCCACACAGGGTTTCTTCCCCAGTTTGTTTGCTGAGTATGGTGGGGCCATCCCGATGTGGTTGAGCACATTATCTATCAACGCTGTATTGCTGCTGATTGCGATGCTGACAGTGGGGTGGCGTTTTTGCGTGCGCACATTGGTGGGTGCATTGGCACTGGCGTTTTGGTATCGTGTGATACCTATGCGTGTGGAGCCACTGATTGCAGACCCCGTTACGGCTTGTATTGTGGGAGGTGTGGTGTTTGGTATGAGTTTGGGTATTGTGATGCTCAATAATGGTTCATCGGGCGGTACGGATATAGTGGCAATGATAGTGAACCACTATAAGGATGTGTCGTTGGGGCGTGTGATGATCATCTGCGATGCTGTGATTATTGCCAGCAGTTATTTCCTACCTATTCCTGAACAGTTTTATGTAGAGGGAATGGATGTAGTGGATTTTAAGATTAAGCGTATATTGTATGGCTTGTGTATGACGGTAAGCTATACAGCAGCATTAGACTGGATTATGTCGCGCATGCGTCAGTCGGTGCAATTCTTTATCTTTAGTAGCAAGTATGCGGAAATAGCCACTGCAATCAATCAAACGGTTCACCGTGGTGTAACGGTGCTGGATGGCAAAGGTTGGTATAGCCAACAACCAATGCATATAGTAACAGTGTTAGTACGGAAACAAGAGAGCCAACTCATCTTCCATATCATCAAATCAATTGACCCCAATGCCTTTGTTAGTCAAGCCAACGTGAATGGCGTGTTTGGGCAAGGATTTGATACGATTAAGGGAAAGTAGGGTGTATCAATCGCGATTGATGCCATCGTAGATGGATTGACGGGTGGGGTCGATGTCCATCAATAATTCATATACTTTCTTTTTCTCTTCCGCAGTACCTTTGGCAAAGATATTGACCAGTTCGTCATTTTTCGCATCCAAGAATGTTGTTACTACATAAGTAGCAGGTCGTGCTTGAGTAGCTTCTTTGAGTACGGTAATTCCGTTTGCTATGCGTGCGCGCGCGTTACCTACATTATTTATCATTTCGTCCAATCCTAAGCGATGGTACTCGTAGAAGAACATTCGATAGGGTTTGAATGCCTCGTCCATGAGGTTGTTGATGAGTGCATAACGATTGCGGTTGCTATCAAATGCTTTCCACCCTTTGGCTTCGCTTTCTTCTAAAGAAGCCGATTGCGCTGCTGTGACGATATTCTCGCAGGTCTGAAAATAGGGTGTACCTCCCAATCGTGCAAAAGAGTCCATGTCGTAGCCGATGATAAGATAGCAATAGTAGGCAATCAGAGCCGTGAGGTTGCTGGTGAAAGTGTTTTGCTGAAAATCCATGCGGTCAAACTCCTGATAGGCAAAACTGAATGTATTGTCTTGGAAATTTAGTACGGGAGTGGTGTAGGAGGTGCCAAACACGGGTCGGCGACTTTGACAAGTAAATTCGCAGTTTAAGATATTATTCTCTATGCTTTTGACTACCAACATGATATTACATTCAATACGCTCTTTTTCTTGGTAGGTGAGGTTTGTCCATTTGGAATTATTGACAAACTCCTCGATGGATTGTTTGAGGGTATTGAACATCTCTTTGTTTGACCCCTGTACTTGCTCCGAATTTACGGTGACAGTACATTTGAGTTCTTGTGCAGCGGTTGGTATGGCGAAGCATGCCGCACCAATGAGGAATATAAAAAGGCGCAAATAGTTCATTATTGTTCGATGGATAGAATGTTTCCTGTTTGTGTGTTAAAATAGATGTGTGGTAGGTTCTTGTTTAGCATTAATGTTTTGGCTAATGGTACCGCTACGCCAAATTGTGCAATAGGCAATGTAGCAGCAGTTTTGATGTTATTGCCGAACTCCACCACAACTTTAGCAGTGCCTGGTAGGTTGTAGTATAATTGCGAAGGGATGGTTTTGCTTGGTTTCTCTTCTGGGTTGGTGGGGATATACTCTTGATAATTGCCAGTTAAAGTCAAGCGGATTGGCTCACCGCTTAAATCTTCGGGGGCAACAACCCCTGCGTATTGCGATATGCGACCAATGATTCGTTCTTTCACATCTCTGCTTGGCACATAGTGTATGGTGTGCATATGGTGTTTTACGGTGCGAGTGCCAATGAATAATTCTGCCAACATTTGTTCGCGTTTGTCTAATTCATTCAATACCAATTGCATTGCCTGACCATCAGCAGGTGTGTGCTCGGTATCTCCAGCCAAGAGGTTGATGCGCATTTCTCGAATATGATAAATTTGTTTCGCAGCACCTTCTGCCATTTTAGCTACCGAACTGGCCACCATTTGTTCTTCCATGAGTGGCATCAGGTTTTGGGTAGTATTCGGTAGTTTGTTTTCAACGATAGGTGTTGTCGTTTCAGGCGTAACATGTGGCACATTATAGCCATAGAGCAATCCTTCTGGTGTCAGCGAGAGGTATTGCATCTCGCTACCGTTGTTGGCTACTACCTTGTACGGTCTGTCGTAATCGGCAACGGTATGTGGCGCTAAATGTATGTCTGTTACTTCGTAGCGTGTTTTTGCTTCTGTGGTTACATTTTTTGCCCCTAAATAGCGTTCTGCATAGAGGTAGAATGGACCAGGCGTTACGGTGACCTCGTTGTATTCGATGGTGATAGCCAATTGAGTTTTAGGCATGTAATATACTACAGCCAACTCATTTTCTTTTACTGTTTGCGCATGCGCTATTGGCATAAGCCCGATAGCTAAAATAATGCTACTTAAAATACGCTTTTTCATATCTTTGTTTTTTTACTATAAACTATCTATTATTGATTATCTTCTTTCCAAATGTCCCATGCTGCATTTGCTTGCATTTGTAGCATTTGTAATCCATTGACTATTCGTGTTCCTCTTTTTTTTCCTTCGTTGAGGAAAGCGGTACATGGTGGGTTATAAACACAATCGTAGAGCAGGTGAGCAGGTGTGAGGAGATGATAGGGTATTGGTGGCAACGAGTCAACATTTGGTAACATTCCTAAGGGTGTGCAATTGACGATAACGGAATGTTGTTGCAGTGTATGGTTGGTAATGTCGTTGTATCCAATGGCGTTGTCTGTGGGTGTTCGGCTCACCAATGTGAAGTGTAGTCCCAATTCTTGCAGCGCATATTGCACAGCTTTGCTCGCACCTCCTGTTCCTAATAGCAGGGCATGTTTGTCGTTCTCTGTGAGGTATGGTGCAATGCTCTGCATAAATCCTATCCAGTCGGTATTATATCCTTTTTGCTTGTGTACAACATTCACTGCTCCGATTTCTTTTGCCACGGGGTCTATGTCCTGCAAGTGCGCCATGATGGTTTGTTTGTAGGGGTGTGTCACATTAAAACCGCATAGTTCTTGCATGAGGGTGTCAATGTTTGTCAAGTCATTGATTTCATATGCTTGGTATTCGGCATCTATGTGTTCGCGTGTGAATTTATCCGTGAAATATAGTGCCGAATACGAATGTTCCAGTGGCTTTCCTATTATACCGTATTTATTCATTCTTTTATTACCTCCACTTTTCCGTGTTTGATAATTGCTTTGTGTGTAGGTGAATGAAAGACTTTTCCTCCTTCTCCTTTCAGCAGTGCTTCGTATATTTTTTCCACTTCGGGGAAGTGATATTCGCGCAATTCTTCAAAAAGTTTAGCTTTTCCAGCTGCTTTGGTGTTTCGTTTTTCAAGCCAGTCCACATATCCTTGCATTTGTTCTGCAGTGGCAGCCATGTGTTCTATCTCCGCTTTGGTGTATGTGGCTAATTGTGCTCGTACAGCATTGCGCTGAATGGTGGTGTCGGTGTTGGTGGAGTCGTTCACCCATGCGATATGTCGTATATCTCGTAGGTAGTGTTCTATGTAATCGCGTGTCGTGCAGAGTAGGGGGCGAATAATGGGAATAGTCCCTCCCATGGGGTTATTGCTTTTAGGTCGCATGCCACATAATCCACGAATACCCGTTCCTCGTTTAAGGTTGAGCAATAGTGTTTCCGCTTGATCATTTTGATGGTGCGCTACAGCGATGGCTTTGCAATCAGTTTGCTCGGCAACTTCATTGAACCATTGATAGCGCAGTTCGCGTGCAGCCATTTCAATGCTAATGCCTTTGGTTGCAGCATGGGCGCGGGTGTCGAAGTCCTTGACCAATAATTGTCCTTTGCCATTTGCCCATTCCCTTACAAATGCCTCATCTCTATTGCTTTCTTCATGACGCAGGTGGAAATTGCAGTGTGCGATGATACACTCGTATCCTCCTCGCTGCAATACATCCCAAAGCGCAATGCTGTCAGCTCCTCCGCTAACGCAAACTAAGACTTTGTCGCCTTTTTGCAGCAAGTCATTATCTCGAATATATTTCTGCACTCTTCGAAGCATATCCTACATTCCAATTTCTACGATGCCATTCACGATGGCGTAAATAGTCAATCCCGCAGTGGAGTGTATGTTGAGTTTTCGAGCGATGTTTTTGCGGTGTGACATGACTGTGTGGGTGGAAAGACAAAGCTTGTCTGCGATTTCTTTGTTGCTTAATCCATTGACTATTTGCACTAATACATCTTTTTCCCTGCTTGACAAATCTCCGACTTCTGTTTTTGCTTTTTCGTTTTCAGTTCTCATATTGCCGTTTTCGGCTTTCGCGATAGCGGGTAACATGATTTCATCTTCGATAGCGCAATGTAGTGCTAATTCGTTTTCGAAGTGATAGAGATCGTGTAGCACGGCGTAGAGCAATCGTTCTTGCTCGTGGGCTTGTGTGGATGTTTTTTCGTTTCGGGGATAATATTTGATGATTAAGTTTTTGAGTTCGATGGCTTTTGCCGCGATGTGTTGGTCGTCAGTGGGGTGGTGCTCGAAGGCAAATTCATTTTCGTGTTGTATGTGTGCACGAATTTCTTCTACATATTCGTCGTAGAATCGTATGATGAGTAGTGGGATTTTGTTGTCGGTTCCTGCCAGATTGATCGCTTCGAGCAGCATTTGTCGAATGCGTGGTAGTTGAAAATGCATAAAATAGTTGTGTGCATTTTCGAGGTATAGTCTGAGTGTAGGGATATGAATTTCTGCGTTGTGTGTATGTTCTTTGTTGATAGCGAAATTCACTATAGCCAATAAGGTTGTACAATCAATGTTTGTTTCTTCACAGACTTTTTCGATGGTTTTATGTCCCACTCCGAGTGGAACACCAAATCGATGAATGAGTTGCAGCACCTGATTATCCGTGCCAGCGTGTTTTGCGCCAGCCCCCATGAGTTCGCTCATTTTGTCCGTTGGTCTGTACATAGTTGTATTGTGTTAGTGTACTTACATATTTCCGCGCAAAGGTACAACTTTTTTTTGATATATGCAACTTTCGACATATTTTTTAGGGCACTATGTACATGTTGATACTTTATATCTCCTTGCCCGTTGGCAAAAATTAAGTTTTTTTTGTCATTGCTAATTTGGCAAGGAATGCTAAAAAAGTTGCATTTTTTCTTGCACATATCGTAAATTTTCTGTACCTTTGCAACCGAATCCTACGCTGGAGGGTGTATGTCCTGCGAAAAGCGTTTCGCGAAGGTTCTTTCTGAGGGTAGGATTCTGACATATTGAATAGCGTTTATTGACGCTTTGCGTTTGACAACCTGAAAACTTCGCACCTTTTCAATCTTTCTCAAATCAAAGTAACAGTAAATGCCTATGGGTATGATTGTATCCATGCTACATCTCGTTTGGGTGTAGTGTGTTTTCATACCAGCGTAGGTTTCCTGTTGTTTATTTAGAAAGATTAGGTAATGCGAAGACCTCAGGTTGTAAATAAGCAACACGAGGTCTGCGCTTTTTGTTGTATATAATTAAATTTTTAAGCTATATGAAGAATAAGTATTTTTTATTTTTTATTTGTATGACATTATTTGGATGCTCACCTGCATTTGTACCTATTGTTCATACATATGGTTATCACAAACCTACTGAATTTGCAGCTATTGTAGAACAAGTACCTGAAAATGCAAAGTACATAGGTACGATATCTATTGTCCCTAATGATCATGTTTTTTATAGGGGAAATGATGCTTCTAAGGCCACTCATACCCTACAAAAAAAAGCAGCCAGAGCAGGCGCAAGATATGTATATATCACTAAAATGGTCAATACAAATAACGGATATTGGTGGGAAAAAGATTGGGGAGAAGGATTTTTAATAGAAGCAGAATTATATTATTAACTTTATTAAATTTATTATGAAAAAAATTAGTATTATTTTTGTTGTGGCATTTATCGCTACAAGTTGTGCGATTGGAACTTATTATCCTTATGCGCAAAATAACTTTGGTGCTCAAAGTACTGTGGTTTTAGACAAGGCTAATTTCCGCGTTGTGCGTGATGTGGAAGCGATTGTAAATGTAGACAACACGAATCTTTCTCGTGCAGATGTGGCAAATAGTGCTTATGGTGAATTGCTTAGAAAAGCTCAACTAACAGGAAGCCAAGTGCTTATTAATGTGGTTGTTGAAGAAGTGAGAAGAGAGTCTGGTGGATTTTTTCGCCTATTATTGGGAATTCCAAAGAGAGTTCAATATGTGGCTGCTCGTGCAACGATTATTGAGTTCTTAGATGAGACTGGAAATCCAACCATATCACAATCTTATTATCCTACCAATCATTATTCTACAGGAGGAAGAACACAATATGTAGCAAATTCAGATAATGTTTATGTGCAAGATGTACAAACAAGAAATCATCAACCAACAGAATTAATGGCAAGTGCAGAAGATTTAGAAAAGTGTGAAAAAGTACACAAACAGATTATGAAATTAGCGAGCTATGTTTCTAGCAGTGTAGTTTTGAGTAAATATGAAAATTTATATAAGAGATTACCCAAAACAAAAGAAAATATTCAACATATTCAAAATATACAAGTTGTTGTCATTTTGTATATAAATAACCAAGGCGTGGCATTTCCTCAAATAGAGAAACAACTTAAAAATGCATCTTCCATGGAAGAAGAAATACAAATATTTTTGTCCTATTATAAAGAATAGGTGTTACCATTGGTGTATATAAAATACGGTGCTGTGCAAGCACCGTATTTTTTGTTATTATTTGGATATATCAGTTATTATATTTCTGTGGTTATTCCTTAGGGATGTATCGGTGATGTTACGGCAATCATTCGGTGAGGTCACCGATGAAGTCACGATGGAAATGGGGGCAGATAAGAGGCAATAAAAGGGGGAACAGAAGGTGAAAGGTGAAAACAGAAATGTGAAAATGGGAAACTGAATTTTGCCAAACAGCTACCTATGAACATCAGAGTGGTAACCGAGTGGTTTCGAAAGAAACAAGCAGTCTGACAGCCGCCGAAAGCCCATAGATGAAATAATGATTTTACACCATATTCTAAAAATGTGCCGATATGGCACACTATTTGTATCACTTATTGTGTAGATACAACATGCTACATAAAAAATCAATTCTTAACTATAAAAAACTCAACTATGAAAACAAATCCTTTTCGCCTTCCCGAGTTAGGCTATCAACTCACCGATTTGGCTCCGATGATGAGCCAGCAGACACTTTCTTGCCACTATGGTAAGCATTTCCAAACTTATATAGACAACCTCAATCGCATGGTGAATGGTTCGCATTTCGAGGGACTGAATATAGAAGATGTCGTCCGAAAAGCACCCGAAGGACCTATGGCAAACAATGCTGGGCAAGTACTCAATCACCAACTATTCTTTGAGCAGTTTCTACCTGCAAAAAATGCAAAGATGCCATCTGGCGATCTCCTTTTTCTGATAGAGCAGTCTTTTGGCTCTTTCGGCAAAATGCGCGAAGCAATGGACAATGCCGCTAAACAGCTTTTTGGCTCAGGGTGGGTATGGCTCACCATAAATGCCGAAGGAAAAATGCAAGTGCTTTCGCTTCCAAATGGCGATAACCCATTGCGACACGGATTAAAACCATTATTGACAATAGACCTCTGGGAACATGCCTACTATCTTGATTATCAAAATCGTAAAGACAAATACTTGGAGAACTTTTGGCTGCTGGTTAATTGGCATGTAGTATCTAAACGCTTGGTCTAAACAGAAGATGAATGCGGTTACTTACAAAAGCAAAATGTATATCTTGCTCGAAAATCAATTAGAACGCATTTGGCTGCGCGTGCGTAAAAATACGCAGTTGCCATTGCAGCAATATTGCAAGTATTGGTTCTTGCAGTGCAACCCTCCGTGGTAATAAATAAAAAAATTCTGCGCGAAGATTTGCACATTTGCAAAAAATGTTGTACCTTTGCGCAGAATATGCAATTTATTGGAATCATACCCGCACGCTATGCCAGCACTCGTTTCCCTGGCAAACCATTGGCAGACCTTTGTGGTAAGCCAATGATTCAGCATGTCTATGAACAAGCAAAAAAAGTTTTAGACACCGTAATCGTCGCCACAGATGACCAACGCATTTACGACTGCGTGCACCATTTCGGAGGTGTAGCATACATGACTTCACCCAATCACCGTTGCGGCACCGATCGCATCTGCGAAGCCTATGAGAAACTGAAAGGTGAAAACGGAAAACTGAAAACGGATGATGAGGTGGTAGTGGTGAATATACAAGGGGATGAGCCTTTTATTCAGCCAGAACAGATACAAGCCGTAATGGATTGTTTTCCAACGGACATCGCAACGCTGGCGAAACCATACACAGCATCCGACTCCTTGGAAGAATTGCAGACACCGAATGTGGTAAAAGTGGTTTTTTCACCCATTACGCATGAAGCCCTGTATTTTTCTCGGAGTGTGATTCCATATTTGCGTGGCGTGGAGCCCAACGAGTGGCTTGGGAAATGTCAGTACTATAGTCATATAGGATTATATGCCTATCGCGCAGATGTATTAAAGCGTATAACGCAATTGCCCGTTTCTTCGCTGGAGCAAGCAGAGTCGTTGGAGCAACTGCGTTGGTTGGAGAATGGTCTGACAATCAAAGTGGCTATATCGGAGACGAAGTCAATAGGTATTGATACGCCCGAAGATCTCCAACACGCCATAAAATACTTTCAAAATAAACAACAATAACAGGTATCGGATACCGTGACCGGGTATCAAATATCTAAAAAAAAGAAAAAACTATGTCAAAGAACAACACACCAACTCCCCATATTGGGGCAGAGTATGGCGCAATCGCCGAGACTGTCATCATGGCAGGTGATCCGCTGCGTGCGAAAGTGATGGCGGACAAATATTTGGAAAATCCTGTTCAATTTAATAATGTTCGCGGAATGCTTGGTTTCACAGGCACGCACAAAGGTAAGCGTGTGAGTGTGATGGGGCATGGAATGGGTATTCCATCTATAGGAATTTATACCTACGAATTGTACAACTTCTACGATGTGAAAACCATTATTCGCGTCGGCAGTTCGGGTAGTATTCACAAGGATTTGCATGTGGGCGACCTCGTAATCGCTATGGGGGCATGTACGAATAGCAACTATGCTATGCAATACGAACTGCCAGGTACCTATGCACCGATAGCCGACTTCGACCTATGCCGACGCGCTGCCGAAGCATGCGAGAAATTGGGTTATCGCTACAAAGTGGGTAATGTGTTCTCTTCCGATACCTTCTACACCGAAAATGCCCACAACGATAAGTGGATAAACATGGGCGTATTGGCAGTGGAAATGGAAGCGCCAGCCTTGTATATGAACGCCGCTCGCTCAGGAAATAAAGCTTTGGTAATCTGCACCGTATCAGATAATATTCTCACAGGCGAAGCTACTACCGCAGAAGAGCGTCAAAATAACTTCACACACATGATGGATGTGGCGTTTTCGCTAATCTGAAAACTGAAAGGGGAAACAAAAAGCCGATTAGAATGGTCTAATCGGCTTTTTGTTTAGCGGTAGTTTAGCGGTAGTTTAGTGTTGTTTGAGGGAGAGCTGGATTCTTCCGCGCACACGGTCGATGTCTATCACACGCACGCGCACATGCTGGTGCAGAGAGACAACCTCACTGGGATTGCTAATGCGGCGATTAGCCATTTCGGAGATATGAATCAGTCCGTCCTTGTGTATCCCTATATCGCAGAATGCACCGAAATTGGAGATGTTCGTAATGATTCCAGGCAATACCATTCCGACTTGCACATCATCTATCGTATGCACATTCTCAGCGAAATGAAACTCTTCAATCTGTGTACGCGGGTCACGACTGGGTTTCTCCAACTCATTGAGAATATCAGTAAGGGTAGGGATACCCACCTCATTGGTCACATAGCGTTGCAAGTCAATCTTTTGGCGCAGGTCAGCTCTGCTCATTAAATCGCTAACCGTGCATTTTAGGTCTTTTGCCATGCGTTCCACAATAGAGTAACTCTCTGGGTGAACAGCCGAATTGTCCAGAGGATTGTCGGAATTGGTAACGCGCAAGAAACCAGCCGCTTGCTCGTAGGTCTTACTGCCCATCTTAGGCACTTGAAGCAATGCTTTACGGTTAGGAAAAGCACCATGCTCGCTACGGTAATTGACAATGTTTTGCGCCAATGCAGGACCTAAACCAGAAATATAGGTCAAGATATGCTTGCTAGCTGTATTCACATCCACACCTACACGATTGACCACACTTTCTACCGTAAGTTTTAATGACTCTGCCAAGCGTGTCTGATTAACATCGTGTTGGTATTGTCCTACGCCTATGGATTTAGGGTCAATCTTCACCAGTTCTGCTAATGGGTCCATAAGTCGCCTTCCGATAGATACTGCACCACGCACTGTCACATCCTCATCTGGAAACTCCTCACGAGCAATCTTGCTTGCAGAATATACCGAAGCACCGCTCTCGGAAACTACGAATGTTTGAGGTGTATGGTGTAAAGTGTACGGTGTAGAGTCGATGGTGTCTAACGACACACGCACCATTTGTTCTGTCTCGCGTGAGGCAGTACCGTTGCCAATGGCAATGGCTTCAATCTGGTATTGGTGTAGCAGTTGTTGAATGGTTTCGGTGGCTTGCTTCGTATTGAGGAAGACTACTGTATGTCTGAGCAAGTCGCCTTGTGCCGATAGTACTACCAACTTGCAACCTGTGCGAAACCCTGGATCGAGTGCCATGACGCGTTTCTGTCCAAGTGGAGATTCCAACAATAGTTGGCGAAGATTGTCGGCAAAGACACGAATGGCTTCTGTGTCGGCTTTCTCCTTGCTACTGGCAGCAAACTCTGTTTCTATAGCGGGTTTTAGTAGGCGTTTATAACTATCTTCCATAGCCAACTCCACTTGATAGGCGGTCTCATTGTTGGCATGCAGGAAGTGATACCCTAATTTGTCGAGGGCTTTCTCGCGATCAGGCGATATGTCCACACGAATATACCCTTCGCTCTCCGCTCTGCGAATAGCCAACAGACGGTGTGAAGATATGCGGCGTAGGGGCTCATTGATAGCAAAATAATCTTTGTACTTCTGTGCCTCTGGCTCATGTTCCTTGTCTTTCACCACTTTGGTAGTAATCACTGCCGAATAACTAAACTCGCGGCGTATGTTCTGACGCGCTTTCTCATCTTGACTAATCCACTCGGCAATAATATCTCGTGCACCTTGTAGTGCTTCTGTTAATTTGGAATTTTGAATTTTGAATTTCGAATTTAGATTAGCGAGTGGCTCTCTTTGTTCAAAGATTGCTTTTGCCAATGGCTCGAACCCTTGTTCGCGTGCTATATCTGCACGCGTCTTGCGATGAGGTTTGTAGGGTAGGTAGATGTCCTCTAACTCGGTACTATCCCATGATTGCTCAATGCGTTGGCGGAGCTCGGCAGATAGTTTGCCTTGCTCCTCAATGGTCTTGAGAATGGTTGCTTTGCGGTCATCCAACTCCAGAAAACGGTGATATTCTTCAGCAATAGAACTGATTTGCACCTCGTCCAAACTTCCCGTGCGCTCTTTGCGATAGCGAGCAATGAAAGGAATGGTGGCATTCTCATTAAGCAATGCAATAGTGGCTGCCACTTGCGTAGCAGCCACTCCTATGCGTGACGAAATTAATTTCGAAAAATCAGTCATCCGAATTAGAATAAGTAGCGAACACCGAGGGTGATGCCGTCATACAAACCAGCCGTATTAAAGCCGACACCGTTGTTGCCAGCAACACCGATAGTTGGTCGCCAATCAAGTGAGAGTTGCAATGGGAACCAGAATTGGTATTCAATACCCACATGTCCAGCCACACCAGCATACCATGTATTAGCCAATGCGGAGTTCAAAAGACCATATACACCAGCGGAACCACCAACTCCAAGATACCAATTCCACGCGCCTTTGTACTCCCAAGGAACTGCAGTGCCAAATGGGTTAATCCAGTCATAAGTAACTTTTGCACCAATACCTGCAAATTGTGGCAAGTTTACAGATACATCCAACATATTTGCTTCTCCAAATGAGTGTTGATAGGAAACATCTGCTCCCCAACCTAAATTTACACCAATTGCGCGAGGTTGAGCAACTGCGCTACCTACGCATACTACTGCCAAAATAGCAGCCAAAATAAGACTCTTCTTCATAATAGTTAAATAGTTTAATTGTTTTCTAATAAAATCACCGCAAAGGTACTAATTTTTTTTTGAAAATCCAAATCAAACGCTACAATTCCAAATAAAAAAGATATTTTTATAAAGAATTGATAGTTTATTTTAATTTTGCTAATGCCTCTTTCATACGGCGCATGGCCTCTATGATAAGCTCTTCGCTGGTGGCATACGAGAATCGGATGCAATTATACTCGCCAAAGGCACTACCCGAAACGCATGCCACATGTGCCTCTTGCAGCAGGTAGGTCACCAACTCATCTGCATTGTGGATTGTCTGACCATTGTATTTCTTACCAAAGAACGCTGATACATCGGGGAAAAGATAGAACGCTCCTTGTGGCTCTAAGACTTTCATGCCCTCAATTTCTCTGGCGAGTCCCAAAATAAGGTCACGGCGTCGTTCAAATGCTTGACGCATTTCCTCAACACATTCTTGTGGTCCCGTATATGCAGCTTCAGCGGCTTTTTGTGCGATAGTAGTAGCACATGTAATCATCTGCCCTTGAAGGCGTTTGACGGCAGTAATGAAATCTTTGTCATGGCAAGCCAACCAACCAATACGGTAGCCTGTCATAGCAAATGCTTTGCTCACACCATTGATGACAACAATACGGTCCTCAATCTCAGGGAACTGCGCCAATGTCTCGTGCTTGCCCGTATAGAGGATGTGCTGGTAAATCTCATCAGCCAACACCACTACTTGTGGATGCTTAACAAGCACTGCTACAAGTGCTTTGAGATTATCAAGCGTATAAACAGAGCCAGTAGGGTTGTTAGGCGAGCAGAGCATGAGCAGTTTCGTCTTAGGTGTGATAGCAGCTTCCAATTGCTCTGCAGTAAGGCAGAAATTGTTCTCCATAGTGGTTTTTACTAAAACACTCTTACCTTGCGCAATCTTTACCATTTCTACATAACTTACCCATGAAGGAGTAGGGATAATGACCTCGTCTTCAGGACCAATCAATGCCTCAATAGCGTTGCATATGGCTTGCTTAGCGCCAACTGAAACAACAATTTCATTGGCATTGTATGGCTTTACGGGATAATGTTGTATGTCCTTATTCAGCGTATCTGCAATAGCTTGACGCAAGGCAGGGAAACCGGGTGTTGGACCATAATGAGAGATGTCATTGTTGATTGCATCAATAGCAGCTTGTTTGACATGTGCAGGAGCAGGAAAATCGGGCTCTCCCAGGGATAGACCAATCACATCTACTCCTTCAGCACGGAGTTGTTGGCATAATGCAGCCACTTGCAAGGTTTGCGACTCTTCGAGCGCAGCAATTCGTTGTGAGATATTCATATGTGTATATTATAATTTTGTTCCTAAAATACTATATAAATCATTGTCAATATAGATGACTAATTGATTGTCAATAATCGCTTTGCGAATAGTAGGATTGTTGTTTGTAGTAATGTTGTCTGTGCCCGTTTCTTCGGTCACTTCTTGGCTTACGCACCATAATTCCAATGCATTCCACGACCACATTACAATGGCATCCAATTGCGTAGTGAGTGTGGTGATAATACCTGTATTGAAAGCATCTACAACCGTTACTGGATTGATTTGTGGTGCAGTGGCTATGTTCTGCTCATCAATCACTACATCTGTGAGGCGAACATAGCGACATACATCAGCAGAATCTACGATGGTAGTTATTTCCTCTGGCAAGCATGTTATTTTGTTTGTCTCTACATTCCATGCTTGAGTTGGCGATATCTCGGGTACTCCGTAGTAGTTGCGGAAGCGTCCTACCACTTGGCGGAGTACATGTCCATTTGCCAATCCTGCACCATAGCGTTTTCCTGCTCCGTCCCCTGTATCATAAATGAGCATAGAGCCCGTATGATCACGAACAAAGATATAGGAGTCAAACTTCTTTGTTACTACAACCGAATCTAAATACACGGTTTCAAAGTCAGCTGATTGTACTGCTTGGCTGACGGTCGCTGGTGCTATGGCACGCAACATGACAGGGGCTTGGCAGGTAATGTCACCACTACTGAAAACCAATGTGTCAACAAAATTGCCTGCTTCTGTTGCTTGATATGAGATAGTCAGGTTTCCGCCATCGCGGTCTATTGTAGTTGTTGACAAGTGGAATGGTGCTCCGTGTTTGAGTACAACGGAAATATCTTCTGTCAGTCGGTTAGCATTGACTTGAATAGTCTGGCTACCAGATGCTTCCCCACTGCGAAGCAATACTGTACCAAAATTGGTGAGAGGTGCAACAATAGCCATCGTGTCGCCTAATGCTTCTACTCTACGATAAATGCATACGGGTGTCTGGCTTAATTCTGCATAGCAACCGAATAGAGGAGGGTTATTGCTTGCGTTGTATTGCAGGTATTTGCCTTTGCTATTACCTAAGTTCATGATGGTTGCTTCACCATTTTGGGCAATGTTGATATTCCAATAACCATAGTTGCCATAGGTCTTGCTATCGTATAGTTTATCCCACAATGCCAATTTGTTTTTTGTTTGTCCGCCATTGGCTACCAGATAAGCGCACTCGTAACGAACATTATCTTCTATGTAAAATGCTACTTCACCATTTAGTTCGGTTTTGTGCAATGTGTAAATGGCATTATCATCAGCTGCCACTTGCATACGATCTTCGGAATATTTTCCGCGAATAGCGTGTATATTATTGGAAGATACTGCTTCGTCAAAGTAACCCATGATATTATTCACAGTAGGGTCTTGTACACCAATGATGATTTGATCGGAGTCTTGCAGCTGACTGATGTCTGTTACCAACTGATAAGTGTCGGTAGTGAAAGGCGATGAACCGCCATTATTGCTACGAATACTGAGCGTATTGATATTGATTGAATTCTCGGTGCAGGTAACCCAAAAGCGTATTTTTCCTGTTTCCGCAGTAGCAATCTGTAAGGTGGTATCACGGTTGTATTGTCCCATGTTTTTTTGGGGACGATTGATTACCAATTCATGGGGAGTATTTTCTCCTACTTGCACAAAGATACTACCTTTACCTTTGGAAGCATTTTGGCAGAAATTAATGTCAATGCCACGCACTTCTTCAAATGTAACAACAGATGTAGCACCTGCGTTCGAAGTACTTGTCTTTACACTCACTCCACGACTATAAATACGATTTTGCGCATCGGTACGACCGTCGGAATATTCATATGCCTCTTGGTCGCATACCCATCCATCGGTTTTTCCATCGCAGGTGGTAGCATTTACTTGACTTTTCCAATCTTTGGAAGTGAAAGTGTATGTAGTAATACCCGCATAACTATGTAGTAATGCAACACATGTAAAAATAAAAGATAAACAATATTTCATTTCTTCCTAAATTATAGTGTTATTTTGCAACTCCTAATATTGAATAGGTATTATTATTGTGTTTTATATACAATTGTCCATCGCGAATGAACTTATTTGTTTGCTCATTGGCGCTTTCTATTTCAGTTATATTTGTAGTTTCAGAAACTGTAACACTACATTCCGCTTGTAGATATGCTATTGTGGCGGTGATGGTATATGTTCCTACTTTTTTGCTTGTGAATTTGGCTGTTGTGCCATTGGTTTTAAGTACGCTATTGCGATTCGTAGGATTGTAGCGCCATAATAGTTTGTCGTATTCGGCATCGGGTGGTGTGATAGTAAGTTGAAATGTAGCCGTATCGCCTATTGCTATGGTTATTTGGGTTGGCGAAAGTGACAGACTATCTACATTGGTGATGGGGTATACTTCATCCCAATCTACTTCCTCTAATTCTGGCATGTCCGCAGGAATAAGATAGTCGCATGTCATTGTGGTGCAACCGAGTTCGCCATGTTGTTGGTAGTTCGCCAAACTATTAACGGTCCAGCATGCCACTTCCATGCCTGCGTCGTGGCATTTGCGAGCCATATATTTAGAGAGTCCGCCAGTTTGAACACTTGGATTGATATCCCAAGTCTTGCACCACTCGTAGCGTGCTTCTGTCACTTCGTAGCAGAGGTATTGGCATTTTAGCGCAGGGTAGTTGGTGCGTACATACTCTAAGGATTTCTGCATAGATGTCAGTATATAGGCTTTGTCAACCATATCATACTTCTGAATTAATGCATATAATTTGGGGAACCAACTCATGTCGTTGTTATTGATGCCAGATGCCCATTTCAATTCAATGATAGGGAAGATATTATAGGTTTTGCAAATCTCCAAGTATCGATCCACCGTACACAATTTGCCAGTATATGTAACGCCACCACGCGTTTGTGTAAGGGGTAAATCTTTGAGGTCTTCCCATTTGGTAGAAGCAATGGCTATATTATGTCCTACGCGGCTTAGATCATCATCGTGCCAACATACACAAATACCATCACTTGTTGTTTTAACATCAATTTCTAATCCTGTATAACCATAGTGGTTTATGCCGTTTAGGAATGCCTCTTCGGTGTTTTCTACTCCGCGATAGCTGCCACGATGCCCTGCAAACTGAGGTTTCCATGCATATACTTGTGTAATAGTGCAAAAAACACACAGGAGGATGAATACTTTTTTCATGATGTTTATTGTTTGGAGGTTAATAGCGATTAAGGGGTCAATGGACGGCGAAACTCTGCCAATACGATGGCAGTTGCTATACCCACATTCAGACTTTCTGATGTAGTCTCTCCTACATGGCAGGATGGGATGAGAATAGGATGTGTAACCTTTGTGCATACAGCGGATGATATACCATTTCCTTCATTTCCCATGACAATAACACCATATTGTTTGTTAGGAATTGTTCCTTCTGCATACATGTTTTTGCCATTCAGTAGTGTTCCATAGATGGGGTAACCTGCTGTTTGCAGCTCAGATAAGGTTTGCACTAAATCCTCTACATAGTGCACCCGTACGCGCGCGAGAGCTCCCATAGTAGCTTGCACTACCTTTGGATTATAGCAGTCGGCAGTATCTTTTGAGCAAATGATATCATACACCCCAAACCAATCGCAAGTGCGAATGATTGTACCCAAGTTTCCAGGATCTTGTATTCCGTCCAATGCCAATAGTATTTTTTTATTCTGTAAATATTCGGCAAGTGGGGCTTCTTGGTTTCGTTTTTCGAACACACCGATTACGCCTTGGGGCGTGCGCAACGACGACATCTGCTCTATTTCTGCTTGCGTTGCATTTTCTGCTGTAATCAGTAAGCGCAAATCAAAGGCATGCCGCAGGTCGTTTACACATTTTGCGCCTTCTGCTATGAATAATCCTTGCTCATCGCGGTATTTCTTCATTTGCAGACTGCGCACCCATTTTATTTGTGCTTTTGTTAAATGTTGGCTCATACGATGTGGTAGTATAGTAATACAAAACAGCGCAAAATTACTATTTTTTTTTGATATGTACAAGTATTTTCTGCTATTTTTTAGAAAATAGAATGTTTGTTTGTGTATTTGGAAAAAAAATAGTACTTTTGCAAATGAATTAGTTTGATAATCGTTTGTGGATTATAATTTATGAACAGACAAATACTTCGATTGGCAATACCAAGTATATTGGCTAATATCACCATTCCGTTGGTAGGATTGGTGGATACAGCTATTGTGGGACATATTTCCGATGCACATGCCATAGGTGGCATAGCTATTGGCACAATGCTTTTCGATTTGCTCTATTGGAACTTCGGTTTCTTGCGTGTAGGGACAAGTGGTATGACTGCGCAAGCATTTGGTCGTGATGACCGTGAGTGTTGTGCGCGTTTGTTCACGCAGAGCGTTGGGATTGCGTTGTTGGGTGCGGTGTTGATTTGGTTGTTGCAATGGGTGTTTGTGACGGGTGTGTTGTATCTTGTTCCGTGTTCGCCAGAGGTAGATGCTTTTGCGCGTGAGTACTTTTTTATACGCGTATGGGCTGCTCCTGCTACGCTTAGTTTGATGGCTATTAAGGGGTGGTTTATAGGTATGCAAGACACGGTTAGTCCGATGATTACAGATATAGTGGTCAATGTGGTGAATATGGTGGTCAGTTATGTTTTGGCTGTCTATACGCCTGTGGGAGCATTGGGTGTTGCGTATGGTACGGTGGTAGCACAGCTGACGGGCTTGCTGCTTTCGATTGTTATTCTTGGGGTCAAATACCGCAGTGTGTGGCAGGGTTTGTCGATTCGCCAATTGCTTCGAGATATGCAGGGTATTGGGCAACTTATGTCGCTGAATGCTAATCTGTTTGTGCGCTCTTTGTGTTTTATGATTGTCTATGTGGGCTTTACAGCATTGTCTTCTAAATATGGCGATACGGATTTGGCGGTTTGTAGCATATTGATGAAGCTGTTTATGTTGGTTTCTTATTTTGTAGATGGTTTTGCTTATGCTGGCGAAGCGTTGGTAGGTAAATTCATTGGCGAAGCCAAAAACAATATTACCGATCCCAAATCCTCAATTGCCAATAGTCAATTGCCAATCACCAATACCCCTCTCGCTTCGGTTGTTCGTTTGTTGTTCCGTTGGTCGTTGGGTGTCGGTGCGGTGTTTACTTTCTTGTTTGCTTTGGCATATATGCCTATGTATCGTGCAATGACGAGCGATGCTATTGTATTGGAGCGTTTGACGCATTTCACGGGTTGGTTGATTGCTATGCCTATCGTGAGCACATTGGCGTTTATGTGGGATGGCGTGTATGCTGGTGCTACGGCGGGACGGCAGATACGCAATGCCATGATTTGGGCTGCAATTGGCTTTGTTGTGGGCTATTGGTTGTCGCCTGAGGGGTGGGGAACACATGCTTTGTTCGTTGGTTATTTCCTTCACCTTGCTGCCCGTGTCATTTATCTTACTGCCACATGGCGTCCCCTCGCTTCTAAATTATAATTTTTTAATAATACTTCGTTTCATTCGCCCAATTCGCCGTGATAAATTTCTATAATAAATGGCAATTTTTGTTGTTAAATAATAATTTTTGCTAATTTTTGGTCTAATTTTGTATAATTTTTGTTTTTATTATGCTCCAGAAACTCGAAAATAGAAAATGGCATGTGCTCAAGAGCACTCCTTTGTTGAATCTTGGACCATGGCTAAATGTGCGCCAAGAAGAAGTGGAACTACCTAATGGCACGCAAATCCCTGCGTGGTTCGTAATGGATTTTCCCAATTGGATTAATGTGATTGCAATCACTAAGGACGGCGATTTCGTAATGATAGACCAGTATCGCCATGCTTTGGGCGAGACGCATTATGAGTTGGTGGCGGGTGTTGTGGATGAAGGTGAAACACCTTTGCATGCAGCCATGCGCGAACTGAGCGAGGAGACGGGCTATGAAGGAGGTGAATGGCAAGCGTTTATGGAACTCTCGCCTAATCCTACTAATCATACGAATAAGAGTTATACTTTTTTGGCGACTGGGGTAGAGAAAGTGCGCGAACCGCACCAAGAACCATCGGAGGATATCCATGTGCATATCCTCACTCGCGATGAGGTGAAGGAATTACTTACTTCGGGTGAGATCATACAGGCCTTGCACGCTGCGCCACTTTGGAAATACTTTGCAGGTCTGTGAGTTGAAAGTGCGTATGATTTTTCTTATATATTACGCACTATTCACGGACAATACACGCACAATACACGCACAATAAGCGCACTATTCCTATCACTTCCGCGAAGGATCACTGGCAGATGATTATTTTATCTCCCTATCTTCGAACAACGATTATAACATTTGGTAAAGTATCGCTTGTTGGAGTATAGTAAAAGTATTTAATTTTGCAATTTTACGCATATTTGGTCCAAAAGATTTTGTTGTTTCAGAAAAAAACAGTACCTTTGCTGTTGTAAATAAAAACTAAATAATCTATGTACGCACTTATTACAGGAGCCAGTTCGGGTTGTGGCTATGAATACGCCCGTCAGTTGGCAGCAAAAGGATATGATTTGCTCATTGTGAGCAACGAAGAAGCTATTCACGAGAAAGCACAACTGCTTCGCGCAGATTTTCCCGTAAAAGTAGTTAGTTTGGTACAAGATTTAGGCACACAAAACGCTGCCAAAGAACTCTATACCTATTGTCAAGAACAACACTTGGAAGTAGAGGTGATTATCAATAATGCGGGTGTGTATCATGACCGCGACTTCCTACAAGATAGCGAGGCATTCAATATGTTGATCTTCAATTTGCATATGATAACACCTGCAATGCTGATCTATTATTTTGCTCCAGATATGGCACAACGCGGAAAAGGGTATGTGCTGAATATGTGTTCGGTAACAGCCGATATTGCAGTACAACGCTTGGGCAGTTATGCCAGTACAAAGGCATTCTTGAAGAATTTTAGTCGTTCGACTTATGTCGAGCTCAAAGATAAAGGTATAATTGTTACAGATATAACACCTGGTGCTATCAATACGGGATTGTACAATATTCGCCCTTGGGCAACGAAATTAGGGTTAATCCTTGGGTACATAGTACAGCCAGAATACCTTGCGAAACGCGCTCTCAGAGGAATGTTCCGTGGTAAAGCCAAAGTGAGCGTACCATGTGTGTGGAACGCTGTGCTGATTGCGCTTGTGGCATTGGTGCCTACATGCTTGCTTCGTTTGATACGAAAAACGGGATTATTCTAAGGAATCGCCTAAGGCAGCAAACATATTGAGTGTGTCTCGGTTTTCTGCCTCGTGTTGGCTTAGGGTATGGTCTGCTTTCACCTTATCCAAGATACGCTTGACAATCTCCATCATCTCGCCATTGGGTGTATAGTCTGCTGCGCAGGCAAAGTTCACGCGACCTTCTGCTAATAGTTGCTGAGCTAAGATACGCTTTTTATCGTTTCCATAAACAGCAAAACTATGTCCGCCATTGGATTTGACAGTGCGCATACATGGCACATCCGTTTCTCCGTCACCGAAATAAATCATCCGTTCAAAAGGTACAGGACGCTCATTAGAAGGTACAAATTCATTGATACGCACTTTGTCGCTTACTTCACGAATACCTTTATTGATTTTAAATAGGAATTGTGTTTTCTTGGTATAGTCCACTACCACCGATGGCCAACAGGCGTCACCATTGCTATCATATAGATAAGTACACGCATATATGCGCTCAAACTCATGGGCGATTTCGCACCCTTCAATCATCTCCTTAATGCCCGAACTATTGATATAGTGCTTAACCTCTATACCAATTTCTGATGCATATTGGTTGATAGCATCAAACCATTTGACAACGCCGGGAAAGAAGAGTACTTTTTTGCCAAATTCGCGTAGCATCTCGCGTGTGCAACGAATGCCTGCACGCTGTGCTTCTGTTTGTAAGGCATACATAACCACCGATATACCTCCTGCATCGTTGGTCTTGGCTATCTGATCACACAGATTCCAAAACTCAGCAGGATTATTATAACCAATTGCTTGCAAGAGCCCAAACTCTTGCATATTGCCAGGCGCTAAGGTACCATCAAAATCATAGACCAGCGCCACAGTAGGTAGGGTAGTGTTCATAGTTGTTTTTTATTAAAGCGAGTCACCTTTTTGGCGACTCGCTTTTTTTTAGTAACGACCTTTAGAAGAATTTTAAAGATCGTAATAATTATTAGTAGATTATTCCTCTACAGCAGCTTGAGCAGCAGCCAAACGCGCGATTGGCACACGGAATGGAGAGCAAGATGCGTAGTTCATACCTACCTTAGCGCAGAACTTAACAGATGAAGGCTCACCACCGTGCTCACCGCAGATACCAGTACGCAATCCTGGACGAACGGCGCGACCTTTCTCTACAGCCATTTGGATGAGTTGACCTACACCGTTTTGATCCAATACTTGGAATGGATCAACCTTCAAGATCTTTTGCTCGAGATATACTGGCAAGAAGCTTGCAATATCGTCACGGCTATAACCGAAGGTCATCTGTGTCAAGTCGTTGGTACCGAATGAGAAGTATTGAGCCTCAGTAGCAATACGATCAGCTGTCAAGGCAGCACGTGGAATCTCGATCATTGTACCGATCTCGAACTCTACCTCTACGCCGTACTCAGCGAATACCTCTTTAGCTACCTTCTCGATGATCTCCTTTTGTTGGTGGAACTCATAGAGGATACCAATGAGTGGAACCATGATCTCTGGCATTGGGTTCTTACCTTCTTGCTTGAGTTCGCAAGCAGCGCTCAAGATAGCGCGAGTTTGCATAGCGGTAATCTCAGGGAAGGTAATACCAAGACGGCAACCACGGTGACCCAACATTGGGTTGTTCTCTGCGAGGGAGTCAACACGTTGCTTGATCTCTTGTACGCTTACGCCCATCTCTTGCGCCATAGTCTCTTGACCAGCAGCATCATGTGGTACGAACTCGTGCAATGGAGGATCGAGGAGACGGATATTTACTGGATAGCCATCCATAGCCTCAAGGATACCCTTGAAGTCAGCCTTTTGGTATGGCAACAACTTAGCCAAAGCTTTCTCACGACCCTCAGCGTCCTTAGAAAGGATCATCTCGCGCATAGCCACGATCTTCTTATCCTCGAAGAACATGTGCTCTGTACGAGTCAAACCAATACCCTTAGCACCGAAGTCACGAGCCACTTGTGCATCGTGTGGAGTATCCGCATTGGTACGAACTTGGAGGTGTGTATATTTGTC
>JAGBZD010000068.1 GCA_017628395.1 Paludibacteraceae bacterium
CCTTGAAAGATGAGGTGCCAGCCATGAGATGTGAACCTAAGGAACCCGTAGATTTGGGTTTGCCAAGTGGATTGAAATGGGCGACATGCAATATCGGAGCGGAGAGCCCAGAGGACTATGGCTATTATTTTGCGTGGGGCGAAGTAGAGCCTGATAGCAGTTATAATTGGCCTGATTATAAGTGGTGTAAAGGAAATCAGAAGACATTTACTAAATATTGTACTTGTAATGATGATGGGACAGTTGATAATAAGACTGAACTTGAATCTGCTGATGATGCAGCAGTTATCAATTGGGGAGGTAGTTGGCGGATGCCTACGGAAGAAGAAATGCAGGAGTTGGTAGATAATTGTACTTGGATATGGACATCTCTAAATGGGGTGGAAGGTAGTTTAGCTACTGGACCTAACGGTAATAGCATATTCTTCCCTGTTGGTGGGTATAAACTTTTTGATAGGCTTGAAGGAGCAGAGAATGGGTATTATTATTCAAAATCGCTTCGAGTTCTTTCATTTTGCGATTCAAAGGGTGCATGGAATTTGCAGGTTTGTTTCTCTGGTACGGGTGTGGGCGGTTGTACGCGCATGAATGGTACTGCTATTCGCCCTGTATGTCCTTAAAAGTAATTTTTTAGAAATTGAAATGGTATGAAACGAATAGCTTTGGTTATCGTATTAACGATAGGTTGGTTATTTTCTGCGGTACAGGCGCAGCACTTTGTGGGTGCAATGGTAGATGGTGCTGCGGCATGGCAATTGGATAAAGAGGATATTACGATACCCCAGTTGGGGGCAGGTACATCCGTTGGTGGTGTGTATCAGTTGCAATACGATAAGTTTCTTTTGCAGACGGGACTTGGAGTTTCGCAAGTCTGGCTGTCGCAACGATTGGATTCTTTGCCTGATATTGTTCGAACAATGACCGATACCGAAGGATATCCGTTTACCTATTATGGTCAGTTGAAGAATCGTGTGGATAATGTAATGACCACTGAACTAATAGTACCCTTTATGCTCGGAACTAAAATTCGTTCGTTCCATTTGTTGGTGGGTGCCAAGTTTTCGGCAACGATATTGGGTTTTACTTCACAAAAGGCTGCATTAACGACATGGGGCGACTATGGCGACCGCTACTATGGTCCGTTGGAGCATATGCCTCAACATGGTTTTTATGACGGAAAAGAAGTTGTGACCAAAGATACGATGTCTTTCCGTCCAGATGTGCGCTTGTGTGCAGAATTTGGGTGGTCGTGGGCGTTGACCAAAGAACCAGTGAAGATTGGTGCGCCAGTCTTGCAAGTGGGCGCGTTTGTAGAATACGGAATACTTAATCCGTTGGCATATATGAATAATGTTAAACGACTGACTGAAGAACGCTTCACGCCTTTTATGGATGTAGAAATGAATCATGTATATACTACCCTTAATCGCGATCAAACGAATATCAATAACTTGCGTGTAGGTGTGCGTGTTGCGGTATTATTCCCTGTGGCAAAGGGTAAAAACCCATTCTGCCGATGCGTTAGCGGTGCCGCAACAAGATATTCATTGTAGGAGTATAGGCGTTTGTAACTATGTACTAAACAAGACTGTATGAAACGAGTATTGTTGTTTTTTCTGGTAGGTTTTGGGTTGTTGCTTTCCTCATGCGGGAAGCACGGTGGTACATCGCTGCAATTCGACGCAGATAGCGCTCGGGTGTTGATTGAGCAGGCGATAGCAGACTCGCTTATTCCGGGGGCAGTGCTTTGTGTGGTGGATGAAGGTGAGATTGTGCATTTGGAGGCGTATGGCTATCGTGCTATTGTGCCTGAGCATGAGAAGATGACGAAGCATACAATCTTCGATCTGGCTTCGGTGAGCAAACCCACGGGGGCAGGTACAGCAGCGTTGCTACTCATTAAAGAAGGACGCTTGTCGCCTGATGATTTGGTGTGCAAGTATATTCCTAACTACCATTCTGATGTGACGGTGCGCCATTTGATGACCCACTATTCGGGCTTGCCTTCGTATTTGAATGCAAATTGGTTGCAGAAGCAGTATCTGGAGGCGAAAGGCGAAAAAGCACCCCAAAACGCCACGATCGTTTCTGGGGACTCTGCTAAGGCGAGAGGTGATGAAGCATTGAGGAGAGATTTTACGATTGATGCGATTGCTACTTGCCATCGACCATCTGCTGTAGGGGAATTGTATCGTTATTCGTGTTTGAATTTTATTAGTTTGCAGCGTGTAGTGGAGACCATTGTCGGAACAGATATAAACACCTATCTGCGTAGTGCATTGTACGAACCTCAAGGCTGGAAAACAATGGGTTGGTTGCCCGATAAGGCAGATTTGGAGTGCATTGCGCCTACGGAGTGGAACGAGAATATTCAGTTGCGTGGTGATGTGCATGATCCATTGGCGCGCGTAATGATGTGCGGAATCTCTGGTAACGCAGGTGTGTTTGCTACGGCAAAGGAGATTGGCAAATGGGCTATTTGGTATATGGAACAGCCGCAGGAGTTGCGCGTGAGTGCTTGCAATGCAGGTCTTTGGACGGAGGATGTGCCGCTGGTAGCGGACACATTGCAAACGACGGTAGAGAGCCGCCATACGGGTTATACGGGTACGAATGTTGTCCTTTGGCCCGAGTATAATCGTGCTGTGGTGCTTTTGGCACATCGCGTACACCCACATGATAAGGGCAGTATGTATAAGTTGCGTAGCGCAATAAAAGAATTAGTAAGACCGTAGGAATGTGATGGAAATTGTGCGTGATACATGATTGGTGAGGAACGAAATGGCGAAGTTATAGGATATGAGAAAAACGAAAATAATAGTAACACTATTGTGCTTTTTGTTAGGGCTGATGCCATTGGCGGCGCAGTCGGTGACTATCACCAAGGATTTTGCACAAGTGCCGATGGCATCGGTACTGGCGATGTATAAGAACGAGTTTGGTTCGTATGAGAAACCCGATATGACGGACACATTCCCTTACGCGGTTATTCGTATGCATTTGGAAGGTAATGCGCATACTGTGACAGCAGCCAAAGAACAATTGACTCTGTATTTGGGGCAGCAGTTTGGAGTGGAGAGTCGAGTGACTACTTATTCCAATCAAATTCTCTTTCTCGTGCGTGCACGCAGACCTTATATCTATATTGATTGCGGAGATGGATGTGAACCAAAATTGCTGAGCGGAGGTCAGCAGCTAAGATCTAATTGCGTGTATGACTGTGCGGTACGCTATATTCCTGCAGGAGAAACGCCAAGTAATATAGATACGGAGTTACTAAGTAACTTGGAAACGCGATTAGACTCCTTGCAACTGGTGCAAGAGCAAAAAATAGAGTCGCTACAACAAGCACAATTAGCAGCACAAGAGAAACCTTTGATTGTTCGCCATTCTAAATATGATCAAAACTTATATGGCATAGAGGAATATTCGTATGGGAGAACACAAATGGATAAGAAAGCGTTGCAGTTGTTTTTACAAGAAAATAGCCCTGCTGCATATAAAAAGTATATGGCAAATCAGAAATTGATAACTGCTGGTTGGGCGACATTTGGCATAGGAACGGGTGTTATGTTAAGTAGTCCGTTTGCTGTGATTGTTTATCTAAAACATTCATCAGATTGGCAAGATAAAAGGTCACGTGCTGCATGGGCATATTGGATTTCTGCATTAGGGGCTGGAGGTTTAGTTGTTGGGGCAGTTGCAATTCCATTATTAAGCGTTGGCTATCATCGTCAAAATCATGCATACGAACTGTATAATTACGAGCAAAAGAAAAAGCAACCACAACTAAGCCTGGGTGTGCAAGCAAGTGAAAACGGTATTGGATTGGCGTTGCAGTTCTAATAAGTTCCACGGACGCGAGGAAAGAGGGCTAAAATATAGATAGGAATGTTCGTAGAAACTCCATGGAATGGAGACAATACGGCGAATCGCCAATAAACGAATCCGCATAATCGAAAGAAAAATCGGTTATGCGGAACTTTTTCTATCGAATAACAGAATTTATTTGCATATATCAAAAAAAAGTTGTAACTTTGCACTCGATTAGAGATGTGGGGATTGTGCGCGTTGCGCCCAGCCTTTACACTTTACACCATACGCCATTATGTACATAGCCATAGCAGGAAATATTGGAGCTGGAAAGACAACATTGACTAAAATGTTGGCTCGCTACTATGGTTGGGAGCCACGCTTTGAGTCGGTGAGCTTTAATCCCTATTTAGAGGATTACTACACAGACATCAAGCGCTGGTCATTTTGCGTGGAAACCTACTTCCTCAAAGAGCGTTTCAAAGATATGTTGCGCATTAAAGAAGTGGAGCACACCATCGTGCAAGACCGCAGTATCTTTGAGGGCGTCTATGTGTTTGTTACCAATAATTACCTGCGTGGCGATCTCTCGGAGCGCGATTATCAGACATATATGGAACTCTTTGACCATATGAAGCGAATGATGAAGATGCCCGACCTGATGATTTACTTGCGCAAGTCGGTGCCATCGCTGATTGCACAAATACAAAAACGCGGTCGTGACTACGAGAAGACAATGCAACTGGATTACTTGCGCGACTTGAACGAACGATACGAGGAGTTTATCTACAAACAATACGAGGGTAGGGTGCTGGTGATAGAAAGCGATGGGTTGGACTTTGAGAGTAACCCCGAAGACTTCCGCAAGGTAATCAATAAAATAGATGCAGAACTTTTTGGATTGTTTAGTGCTGAAAACTTCTAAACGGATGCGGAGCATATAACAAAAACAACGCGGCATAGCCACAAAAAACGCTTGCGGAGCAAGCCAACAATATTAACGAAGTTAATAAAAAGAGATTATGCATATAGCAGTAGCAGGAAATATTGGTTGCGGTAAGACTACGCTGACCAACATGCTCGCCAAACATTATGGTTGGGAGCCACGATTCGAGAGTGTGGAGTTTAATCCATACTTGGAGGATTTCTATGCGGACATGGGCCGCTGGTCGTTTAACTTGCAAGTGTATTTCTTGAACAAGCGTTTCAAGGATGTGGTGGATATATCCAAATCCGACAAATTTATTATTCAAGACCGCACCATCTACGAGGATGCGCGTATCTTTGCGCCTAACTTGCATCGTCAGGGCTTTATGTCGGACCGCGACTTTGATAACTACCGCGACCTCTTCGACCTGATGATGTCGCTGGTGAAAATGCCCGATCTGATGATTTATATCCGATCGACTATCCCTAACCTGGTGGCACAAATCCAGAAACGCGGTCGCGCCTATGAATCAAGCATGCGCATCGACTATCTGCAAGGTCTAAACGAACTGTATGAGAACTGGATTGCGGACTACAAGGGTAAACTGCTCATTATCGACGGCGATACCATTAAGTTCGGAGACAAACCAGAGGACTTCCGCTATATCACCGACCGCATTGATGCGGAACTCTTCGGTTTGTTCCCATTTGAGGGTACTGCAGAACACGGACGCGAAGTGAAGTGATACGGAAGTTTTTAGATTATATTGCCATTGAGAAACGGTATTCTGTGCGTACCGTAGGCGAGTATGGCGATGATCTGAAAGCATGGTGCGCGTTTTTGGGGTGGGAGGTGAGTGATTTTGATCCCTCTAAACTGGATTCCGATGATGTGAAAGCGTGGATGATTGACATGTTGGATAAGGGACTGTCACCTCGCAGTGTGAAAAGACGATTGTCGGCAGTGAAAAGCTTGTATAAGTTCTTGCTTCGATTGGGGATTGTGAAAGTGGATATTACGCGTGCAATAGTGGCGCCCAAAACCGATAAACCGCTGCCGATTTATTTCCGAGAAGGAGAGATGGAAGCCGTGAAGGTGCACCAAGAACGCGATTGGAATGAGGATATGAGTGAGGAAGAACAATTGGTGCATTTGCGGGATTACTTGATTATAGAAATGTTATACCAAACGGGCATGCGCCGCGCAGAACTGGTAGGTGTTAAGGACGAAGATGTGGATGTGGAGCGCGGACAAGTGCGGGTGTTTGGTAAACGGGCGAAAGAAAGAATCATCCCTATGGGAGATGGATTGTGTGAATTAATCAAGGAGTATCGGGCGAAAAAAAACAATTTTTTGGGCGATAGAGGGGCGGTTGGCACATTTCTTGTGCGACAATATAAAAACAGCGAATGGGGCGCAATGGATGTACACACCTTATATAATATAGTGCGTGCGCGCATGGGAGAGGTGAGTACGCTGAAGAAACATTCTCCACATGTATTGCGGCACACTTTTGCTACTACAATGCTCAATAATGGGGCGGACATACGAACCATACAAAGTCTTTTGGGACATGCGAGTTTGGCTGCAACGCAAGTTTATACCCACGCAACCTTCGAACAAATGAAAGAGGTGTACAAGGCAGCCCACCCGAGGGGAAAAGCAGAAAAATAACCAAGCAGGGCTTGGTGATATTATAAAAACTTAACCAATAAAAAAGGAGGACTTATGAAACTGAACACACAAGCGGTGAACTTTGAGATTGCCGAGCGTCTTGAGAAACACATTGAGAAGAAAACAAAACGCTATGAGAAGTTACTTCCAGAGTCCGCAGAGATGGAGATTCGATTGACGGTGGTTAAGCCAGAAACGAATCTAAACAAAGAAACAACAATTCGCGTGTTGGGCTTGGGCTCGGAATTGTTTGCTCAAAAAGTATGCGACACTTTTGAAGAGGGTATTGATGATTGTTTAGAGGCAGTCGAAAAACAATTAGAGAAGCGCAAAGACAAATAAAATATGCATTTTTCACACCAAGAGGGGCTGTTTTGCCCCTCTTTTTTCGAAAAAATGCAGAAAAATGCAATTTTTTTTGCGAAATATTTGGTCACCTCAAAAAAAAGCAGTACCTTTGCACCGCATTTCCGCCGAACTGAGATTTGGCGAGCAAGAAATGAGAAGCCCCGCCTCTTTAGCTCAGTTGGCCAGAGCACGTGATTTGTAATCTCGGGGTCGTTGGTTCGAATCCGACAAGAGGCTCAAAAAACGGACATTGAAATAAATATTGGGAGTATTCCAGAGCGGCCAAATGGGGCAGACTGTAAATCTGCTGGTTTTCACCTTCGGTGGTTCGAATCCATCTGCTCCCACAAAAGTAACCGTCGCGGAAGTCGTGGTTAATTCGCGGAAATAGCTCAGTCGATAGAGCACTAGCCTTCCAAGCTGGGGGTCGCGGGTTTGAGCCCCGTTTTCCGCTCAATTTTTATTTATACGCTCGTATGTTCGAGTAGTAGCGAACAAAAGTTCGTGTTGCTGATGTAGCTCAGTGGTAGAGCGCATCCTTGGTAAGGATGAGGTCGCGGGTTCAACTCCCGCCATTAGCTCGAAAGTTTTTGACAATACCAATGCTCCTACGGGGGTGTTGTGTTGTGTAAAAAATGAATTAACAAAGGTAAAAATAAGTATTATTAACGTTAATAATTAAATTATTCTAGAATTATGGCAAAAGAAAAATTTGACCGTTCGAAACCACACGTGAACATTGGTACAATTGGTCACGTTGATCACGGTAAAACTACTTTGACCGCTGCTATTACAACTGTATTGGCTGCTAAGGGTCTTTCTGAGCTTCGTTCATTCGACTCTATCGACAATGCTCCAGAGGAGAAAGAGCGTGGTATTACTATCAACACTGCACACGTTGAGTATCAAACTGCTAACCGTCACTACGCTCACGTTGACTGCCCTGGTCACGCTGACTACGTAAAGAACATGGTTACTGGTGCTGCTCAAATGGACGGCGCAATCATCGTAGTAGCTGCTACTGATGGTCCTATGCCTCAAACACGTGA
>JAGBZD010000069.1 GCA_017628395.1 Paludibacteraceae bacterium
ATAGGTAAAGTCTTTGCCTAAAAACTTGCGGTTGAGTTTCTGAATCAACTCGTCTTTTAGGGCTTCGTATTCTTTTATAAATTGTTGGATTTCTTTTGGGTGGCTATACTGCTTTTTGGTAAATCCACGGCAGCCATAATAAATACCCACACTGGGATCATTGGTACAATACTCTATCAAAAACTCATACGCACGATGTCCATCGTGGCTATGCAGCACATCTACATGATACATGAGCAAATCGGGTTTCTCTATACCCGAAAGCAATCGCCCTGCCAGTTCTCCTCTACGCGCTTCATCACCACCTACTAATTGCAACATTTTGCTTTCGTAGGGTTTAGAAGCCTCCGATATTAGCCATCTATTGAAGTCTGTGTCCATGCTACAGAGCTCTTTTTTTTTACCAACCGAACTTATAAGTGAGCAGAATCACATGTTTATGTTCGTATGCATGTTCGAGAGCAACAGCTCCACTTTCTTGTACATCTATATTGCGACTATATTTATAATTGTAGCGATATGCAAGGGTAAGTGCATTGTGTTTATCTACCTTCCATTGTACTCCCAATTCGGGACGCAACTCGTTAATATATTCACCATAAGACGATTGGCGATTGGCGATTAACGATTGGTTCAAACCATTCAGATAAGCCACGGGAGCATTCAATGTATTGAACAACTCAAACTTACCCACAATGCTGATTGGCGTATTCGGAACAGCATACTGCGCCTGCAAGCGTGAACGCAAAACCAAATCTACCTTATTCTTCTCACGCACATCAATTTCATCGACACGCGCATCCATCATTAGACGCTCGCGCAACGACAACTTCCACTGCCCCAACGAAATCTGTCCTATAACATCCACATTCACACGATGGCGAAGAAACTTATTCACATCCTTCCATCCTTGATCACCATATAATTTCAGCACATAAGCTGCTGAAAAAGAAAGATATTTCAACGGAGCATATGCTAATCCTATGGTTGTATGCGAGCGACACGCAGGATAGCTACGAATCTCCTCTTCCAAAGTAAGCGACAATCCGTGGTCAAACGACTTGACAAACGAGGCAATCAAATGAGCTTCGGCATACTGACTGCTCGTAGTATCTTCCGACTGTATCTCCTGTGCACAAAGAACCAATGGAAAAAATAGCAATACTGCTGATAAAAATTTTCTCATAGAAAAACTAATGGGATTTATAGGGCTTATGGTAGTTAATTAAACTGCACTGCGTATTCAATCATCTTGCGAAGCATGGCATTGAGACCATTACTGCGAGTTGGCGACAAATGCTCACGGAGATTGATTTCATCAATAAAATATAACTTCGTATTGACAATCTCTTCTGGGGTATGATTAGTCAGCACACGAATCAGCAACGCTACAATACCCTTTACCAAAATAGCATCAGAGTCACCATGATAAATGACCCTACCCTCTTGCATCTCAGCCGTGAACCAAACTTTCGACTGACAACCATCTATCAGATTTGCATCCGTCTTGTCTGCCTCGGGAAAAGCATCTAAACCATTTCCGTACTCAATGAGTAAGCTATAACGGTCCATCCAGTCATCAAAACTGCTGAACTCTTCAATTATTTCGTCTTGAATGTCGTTGATCATATTTTCACTACAAAAATTGTAGAAAATTATATAAAATTAAACAAAATTTATGCGTTTATAATTAGTTGGTAGAGGAGGTCTGCGATATGCAGGTCATCTTCAGCGGCAATATCTTTGACAGGTGCTTCGATGACATAGTCTGCCATCATGTAGAACGGTTCGCGGGCTTGCAGTTGCGGAGTGATGAAAGCCAGCAGTTCCTCCTCCGAGCGGCCTTGTAGCACAGGACGCGTACTCAAATCCGTGAGCATTAGTCGTTGAGCCAAATGCTCGGGTTTCCATTTGAGATAAATACTCGTACCCAATTCCTTGAGGCACTCCATATTATCCTCCCAGCATGGATAACCACCGCCCGTGGCATAAATCACTTTCTCAATGGGCAGTTCTGCCAAATCTTCGAGCACATATTTCTCTTTGTAGCGAAACGCCTCAATGCCGTGCTCGCGGATATACTCGGCAGGTGTCTGGCTGTGAATCTCAGCAAACGCCTCGTCTAAGTCCACGAAACGCCAACCCAGACGCTCAGCCAACAAACGGCCGACCGTAGTTTTACCCGCAGCCATATAGCCGATTAGATAAATCGGGAGTTGCATAGGCGATGTAGATTGGAATGTTTGCATCAGGATTCTGGGGGTATTACGATGTTCAGAGTGGTAAGCGAGTGGTAAGCGAAGAAATCAACGAACTGGAGTATAATCAAAATTATCGTTGTCGCGCCACAATAATTTCCCGTCTTCAATGTACGCTTCAGGGAAAGCCGACTTGAATGGCGGTTGAAGCACGCCAATCAGTTGCCACTCCTTATTATATATACGCGCGCGTGAAGAACAAATAGGAGCACAAACCGTTTGAACAACTACTATGCTATCTCCGAGCGCTATCGTATCGCATACGGAAGTGACATCGTCAGTGTTCAGAGGTTCAGATGCGACTGCGTTGCTGTTTAGAAGTTCAGTAGTGGTAGTTTGTTGCGCAAACAAAAGGTGACTCGCTCCACTCGCAAACCATACAACAAATAATATGAGTACTCTACTTTTCAATATTCAACATTCGACATTCGTCTTTTGACACTACCCTACACCAACAGCACCACTGCTTGCGCAGCAATGCCTTCTTTTCTACCGACAAATCCGAGTTTCTCCGTAGTAGTGGCTTTGATGCTTATTTGTCCTTCGCTCACGCCCATCACTTCTGCCAAGCATGTTGTCATGGCAGGGATATGGGGATTGAGTTTGGGTGCTTCGGCACAGATGGTGCAATCGCAATTGCCTAATTCATATCCCGCATCGCGGAGCATGGTCATAACCTTGCGCAGGAGAATCTTAGAGTCGATATTCTCGTACTCATTGCCCTTTACGGGCGGGAAATGATAACCAATATCGCGCATAGCGGCTGCACCAAGCAGGGCATCGCATAGCGCATGAATCAGCACATCGGCATCGGAGTGCCCTAATAACCCTTGTTCCGCAGGCACACGAATGCCCCCCAACCACAATTCGCGGTTGGGGGCAAAAGCGTGTACATCATATCCGAAACCGATACGCATTATTTCTTATTGTTTACCAAATCTTTGATACCCGCAAGGTCGAAGCCGAGTGTGAAGCGCATCGTACCATCCAATGGGTTAGATGGTGCAGTAGCGATACAGTATGCAAAGTCAAGCGAGAAGATACTGAGTTTGAAACCAGCACCAAGGGTCACATAGCGGCGGTTGCCCTTGTAGTAGTTCTCGTGGCTATAACCTACGCGACCAAAGAACTGGCGGTTGTAGCTATACTCAAGACCAATACCCCATTGAATCTCTTGCAACTCTTCCATTGTCGCAGAAACATGCTTACCCGTATTCTCATTGAAATAACCTGGAGCATCGCAGAATGATTGCCACCAACCTTTAGGTGAAGACACCGCAGCATAGTCAACTTGGTCGTATTGACCTCCATTGCCGTCATTAGCGAACTTAGAGTTATAGGTAGGAACCAACATCTTGTTTGCTTCTGCAGAAATCATCAATCGGTTGTAATCATCGAATGGCAATTCGTAGCTAACACCCAAACGCATGTTTGCTGGAATAAAGTGCTTGGTATAGCCCTCATCGTATGACATCTTACCACCCAAATTGCTGAGGTTGAAACCTAATGCAAAATAGCTTTCACCCATAGGGGTAGGAATAGGTTGGCGATAGTACAAAGACACATCTGCTGCCATAGTCCATGCAGGAAACATCTCAGGAGAATTACTGGTAGAAGAATTGATGCCATTATTGAGGTCGCTGTACATGAATCGCAATGCAACAGCCATACTCAAGTACTCGTGCAGTTTGCGTGAGTAAGCCACATCCAACGCCCATTCGTTAGGATGAGCAGTACCCAAAGGACTACCTTGATAATTGGCGTCCATCTCCATGAGTGTAACCTCACCCATAGAGAAATATCGGAAACTACCAGAAACGGTACCCGCCATCTCACCAATGTTGTAATAACCAGCAATGTATGCCAAATTAATGTCGTTTACCAGTTTGGTGAGCCAAGGTGTATAATTGACCGTGATTCCACCTTTGCTCTCCATGAAAGCATACTTAGAAGGGTTCCAGTGTTGTGAATTGAGGTCTGGATTAGTAGCAGCACCGATGTCAGCCATACCAGCAGCATGCGCATCAGGAGCAATCGTGAGCGATGGCATAGCAGTAATCACAGGATTGGTTGCCAAGGCTGGCAATGCAAGACCAACAAGGGTCAGAATTGATAAAATAATTTTCTTCATTGTTGTAGTTTGTTTTTATTTTTTTAGTTAATAATCGTTTTTATAGGGTTTATGGGACTGCAGGTCCCATAGGGGGATAAGATAATTTTTCTAAATATGCTTCATAGGCGTTATTGAGTGATTATGATTTTACCTGCTTTGGACACGAAATCCGAAGTAGGTGTTTTGATTTTTACTTGATATAAATACATGCCTGGTGAGGCATTGATTTCATTCATATTCCATTGTATGCCCTCGGTACCTGTTTGCGCGTAGTCTTTGATTAAGCGTCCGCTCAAATCATACATGCGTATTTCGGTCTGAATAACCTCGTTGGGTTGGTCGTATTCTATTTGGAAATTCAACACGCCAGTTGAAGCCACAGGATTGGGGTATGCGACCACCTGATACAGCGTTGGATTCATACCCTTTACCACATGGAAATTCAATGCCGCCGTACTACTATTATTCATCAAGTCCCATGCTCTGAAAGTGAGTTTATGCGCACCTTCGGTCATCTCTGGCATCTTGTAACTAATCATACCACGCTGATAACTATTGCTCTGAGCAACAAAGTATTCATTCAGCACATAGGTTGTAGCTGGGTTTTCATCAATAATCATCAACAAATCGTGTCCGATACCCGAACCGACAGTGTTGATACCACTCTCATCGTAGATATCTGCATAGAAATGTGGGAATTCATATGTCTTATCGCCATCCATGAAAGCAGGATTATTCAGATAAATGCGCATTTCAGGTCCCAGTGTATCAATAATCTCCACTGAACTACTGCCTCCTACTACAAACTTCTCATAATGACCAACACCTTCTTCACGACTTTCTGGATCGTAGGCGTAATATGCAATTCGCCCATTGCCATAGTTGTATCGAATATCTTTAGGTACCATGAAAGTATATTCGAACTTGCCATCTTGTATGGTAGTTTGTCCTGCAAACAAGATATTAGGATAATCGTTGAACGGGATTCTATTCTTCTTTGTTTCATCCGTTACATCGTTATCGTTGGTCATCACACGCTGCATCTTATCCCACACGGTGACATCCATCTGACCATTAAACCAAGTAGCCGTATCTCCCGTGACATCTGCCACATAGCCCTGAACGGTCTGCACAGCCAAAGCGTGCAATGTGTCGATTTGCGTGATTGTTCGGATCTCGTAA
This sequence comes from Paludibacteraceae bacterium, assembly GCA_017628395.1. GTDB lineage: Bacteria > Bacteroidota > Bacteroidia > Bacteroidales > Paludibacteraceae > Colicola. Next base: position 5,554 of record JAGBZD010000069.1, read on the forward strand.
TCGGTTGGGTAGTTGAGTTTCAACGCAGGGTCACCCAACAAGACATACGCCATTTTGTTGGAATCTATTCCCGTTTGATTTTTGGCAATAGAGGTCGCTTGTCCCAATGTCATATCATAGGAGAAAGCATCCTTATGTCCAAAAAGCGTGTCACAAAGGTGTTTGTTCAGCACTTCATTTTGTGTTGCATACACGGTTCTACAAGCGGACAACACGCCTATCGCTCCGCCATGTGGATTGAGCACTGCCTCCTCACCCGCCGAAGGGATAGCACTATCATAATGCGAGAAACTACATGTGGCTAAAAACCAAAAAGCATGATTGGTATTTCCCATATTACGAATATCATTGGTGGTCATAAATAGTTCGTTGGTGATATTGTTGTATCCACCATGTCCCGAATAATTCATAAACAGGATACCATTGTTGAGCATATTATCAAACTGATTCTTTGCCAATGGATAGCGTTCGCCTGAAGCATTCACTTCTTGTGTGTAAGCGTCCAGATAAATCTTATTGACCACAAAACTGGGGTTCTCTTTGCGCAGGATCTCTGCTCCTGTATCAGCAGTCTGCATATGCAATCCACGATCGCCATCATCTGCCAAGAAACAGATTTGCGCCTTCCATTTGCCCAACACCGCATTATCCATGTAGCGACAGAGTTTATCTACAACCTGATTGGCTTGTTCCAATGTACGCACAGGCAGACGACCGACTCCGATTCTCATTTGGGCATATATCTCATTGAAGGTTCCTCTTGAAGTAATACCCGCATTATCATCCAAGAAACCACAATAGTCATCCGAAGCGTATGCATCGGTTTCCTTTGTAGAGTTTTTTGCTTCAAACACCAATAGGCGATTCACTCCCGAAACAGTTCCCAACAAATTGCGATTGTCGTAGGATGCACTGCCCAGCAGTAATAGGTTCTTTGGTTGCCTATTCGCATCGCCTTCCGCAGTATCATACAGCATTTTCATCAACCAACGATAGGCACTCACATCGGGCGTACCAGAAGAGAACTCATTATATACTTCATTATCCGTCACGACAGCCCATGTCAAGTGATCCACCTCCTCATGTTTCTTTGCCAAGCGTAGTGCTGGCTCTCGGAACTCCTCTGGACAAATAATCACATAGTCTTTGTTGCGCAATGCATGCAGGTTTTGATTAGGTACGACGCCCACATATTGTGGTTTTCTCCAGCCCTGTTGCGCCACATCTACCGCCATGTATTGCTCCACGACAGTTGTAGCACCTACCCAAGCAATCTTTCCGTCGCTTGTGTTCGTAATCGGCATGCGGTCTATGTTCACGCCATCCGTCACGCGCCATATCTGCGTATTCGCAGAAGCACCCGACATGACAAATCGGAGTTGAGATGCTTTGTTAGCATTGGTGGCATTGCAGATAGCCAACTCCTTGCCACGCATCACTAAATCGGTAGGAACACTCAATTCAATATAATTCAGGTGCCCCATTGCATCCGTAGCTGTACTCGTAAACTGCAATTGCACTTCTTGTTTGCCAGTTGTGTTCGCCTTCACTTTCAGGCGCAACGAGTCACACTCGGCTTTGGTATAGAAATCCGACACTTTGATTGCTGGTAACGAAACCGAAGTACTCTGACCTGCCAGTTTCAATGTAAACTTGGAGATTTCGGCAGCAGTGGCAGCCACATTCGCCTGACAAACCATAGCAATATCGTTGCGAACATATTGTGTTTCGAATGGCACTTTCAGCACATTATCACTCACCGACAAGGTTTCACCATAAAACTCGCGTCCACCACCACTGGCTCCCGTTTTGTCCAGCATATTGAATTTCTCCACCTCATGCAGCAAGTTCGTAGTAAACCAATCTACCTCATACACATTCGATGCATCTAAAGCAGGGGCTTCTTCTATGAATCGTTGTTCGCCCGCCGAGTCGCTGAGGAAATAATATCCATAATCGCTATACGGATTGCGCGTATGTCTCCAATAACCGCCTGCGTATTCCCACCCTATGGAACCACGCGCATAGAACAAGATGTAATCGCCACGATTAAAAACGCCATCATTGCCTTTATGCATATAGAAGGCCACCGAAGGAAGGTCGTCCCACTTGTGCAATGTAAAATTCTCGCTCAGCATATTGCCGCCATATCCCAAGACACGCACCTTGTCAGGTTGCAATCCCCAATCCTTCAATTCATCGTAGGTAACGGCATAAATACCCGTCTCGTTCACTTGTATCTTTATCACTTTTCCCTCGCTCAACACCGACTTATCAGCATAAGTATGCTTAGTCGCTGCGGGAGCGATAGCAGAAACGAGGAGCAAACATAGTATGAATATTAACTGTTTCATCACTTGATTTTGCAATACAATAGTTCGTTGTTGTCTTTCTGCACACAAATCACCTCTTCGCGCACCAGATTACGCGCATCCTGTTTGCAGTCGATGTATATCAAATCTCCTTGGCGAATGGTCATCACACGGCTAACGCGCTCAATGGCTTCATCGGCTGAAATGATGGTCGTATAGTCATTCAGCAGTTCGGGCGTTACGAAGGTACCCACCACGAGCGAATAGTCGAACGCCCACCCCATTGTCCAATCGCCTTGCGCCAACAAGTCGGCAGCCTGCATATTGAGTCCTGGAGCCACTGCATCGTAATAACGCGAAGCAAAACGCGAAGCGATATTCTTGCCCATACGACTGACGCGCAGAACCACACAAGGTGTCATACGCACATCATCGCTCCAATCGGGTACAAAAAACGGTTTGCGATTCACCAACAAGGAAGAATCACCTTTCAGAACCATTTTGTTGTCCGCATCTATTTGACTAAAACCTACAATCTTCATTCAGCCTACAAAATTACAAAAAATCTCTCACGCGCGCAAGAACATCTTACAAAAAGGAATAACTTTCTTAAAAAAATGCACAATTAACCGTTATTTTGCACGAATAAACACTTGGATTGGCGTACCCTTGAAGTCCCACCACTCGCGGAGCTTATTCTCAAGGAAACGGCGATATGGTTCCTTCACATACTGCGGCAAGTTAGCAAAGAACACAAAAGTAGGTATCTGGGTGTTTGGCAATTGCGTACAATATTTGATTTTAATGTATTTACCCTTTGTTGCAGGTGGTGGATAGTTCTCAATCAACGGCAAGAATCGCTCGTTGAGTTGCGCCGTTGGCACTTTCTTTTGTTTGTTCTCATAGACATGCAATGCCGTTTCCATTACCTTGAAGATACGCTGTTTGGTCAGTGCAGAGGTGAAAATGATTGGAAAATCCTTGAACGGTGCTATGCGCTCACGAATAGCGTTTTCATAGCCCTTGATATCAGCATTGGTCTTGCTCTCCACAAGGTCCCACTTATTGACGCACACGACGAGTCCTTTCTTATTCTTCTGAATCAGCGAATAGATATTCAAGTCTTGCGCCTCAATGCCACGCGTAGCATCAATCATCAGGATACATACATCCGAATTCTCAATAGCGCGAATTGAGCGCACTACGGAGTAGTACTCCAAATCCTCGTTCACTTTGGCTTTCTTGCGAATACCCGCTGTGTCCACCAAGTAAAACTCTTTACCAAACTTATTGTAGCGGGTATAAATGCTATCGCGGGTAGTGCCTGGGATATTGGTAACGATAGTACGCTCCTCGCCAATGAAAGCATTGAGTATGCTACTTTTGCCTGCATTCGGACGACCTACAATAGCAAAACGAGGCAGTTCTTCAAAGTCGTCCGCAGCGCCCGTATCTTTGAAGCGGCTGCAAATCTCATCCAACAAATCGCCCGTACCCAAACCATTTTCTGCGGAAAGGATATAGGGTTCGCCCAAGCCCAGTTTGTAAAACTCTGGCGCTCCGTATTGTTGTTCAAACTGGTCCACTTTGTTTACAGCCAGCACCGTTTCTTTCTTTGATTGACGCAAGAGGTGTGCCACCTCCATATCAAACTGCGTCACGCCAGCATTCACATCCACCACCAACAGCACTACATCTGCCTCCTTGATGGCCATGCTCACTTGGCGATTGATCTCACTCTCGAATGTATCATCCGATTGTACTACCCAACCGCCAGTATCAATCACCGAAAACTCTTTGCCGCACCATTCGCTCTTGCCGTATTGACGGTCACGGGTGGTACCTGCGGCATCATTCACTATCGCTCGACGCGTTTTGGTCAAGCGGTTAAACAGGGTCGATTTCCCTACATTGGGACGCCCCACTATCGCTAAAATATTTGCCATAGAATTTATTGTTTTTTTTGGCATCCGGTAGCCGGCATCTGGTAGCCAACATTTTGGCAGCCGGCGTCCGGCATCCGGAGTCCGTTTATTAATTGCAATTACACTCGCTGCCGCAGTCCTCGCAGCTGCCCTTGCAGCCACCACAACCGCCACCGCAACCACGATGGTGGAGTGCCTTCAATTCGCCTTCGGTCACATCGCGGATATTCAGCACCTTGCCCACGAAGTGCAAGTTCTCGCCCGCCAATGGGTGATTGAGGTCAATGGTCACATGGTCTTTGGTGATCTCTGCAATCTGCGCATTGATTACTTGTCCGTCCACGGTGTTCATGGGCACGATAGCACCTACAAACACGCGCTCCGAGTCAAACTCGCCATCGCCGTTGTAGAACATTTTCTTGTCCAAGGTCAATACACCTTCATCATCGTATTCGCCATAAGCATCTTGGCACGCGATGCAGAAGTCAAATGCCTCTCCCTCTTGCAGGCCTTCCATATGTTGCTCAAACGCGGGGAGCATCATGCCCTCGCCGTGGCAATACACCAATGGAGCTTCCGCCGTAGCCTTCTCCATCATTTCTTCGTTTCCATTCTCGCCGTCCACATACAAATCGTATTGGAGGGTTACTACTTTTCTTGCTTCAATTTTCATATATCTATTTCGTTTTATATAATCCTTGCCTTTAACCTCTAAACTGCAGCTCTGCTGCTCCTACCACCAATTCACGCGTTTACCTGTAGCATCCGCGCTGCTCTTATCGTACTTCAAGTCTTTCAGCATACTTGCATTCACACCAATGTGGAAGGTATAACTCTTATACGGTCCGAAAGGCACAAAACTGGCGCTCATGCTCCAGCAGTGCAAGTCTTTGGACACATTGATGCTCGAATAAGCCAGTTTCTTCGCATTCACATCATAGCTGAGCGAAGTGCTGGCTTTCCATCCCTTGCCCAAGCCTAATGATGCAGACACACTGAGGTTATGCCTAAATTCCATTTTATAGTAATTACGCTTCTCATCCCATTCTGCCCCTGCGCCATAGCGCAAACTATACGACACGCTCAAGCTCCAAGGTATTTTCGCGAACAGATACCCATCATCGGTTGCTGTATCTTCTTGTTTTTTCTCTTTTTTCTTAGGGGTTTCTGGTTCTATAATCTCCCCCGTCAACGGATCCACCGTCGGTTCTACGATTTCCTCCTCTTCCTCTTGGCTCTTGTTTTTATCATCACGATTAAACCAACGCTTCACTACATCATTGTTGAAGGTGTAGCTGAAACTGGTGCTGGTGCCAAGGAAGTGTGGGAAGCGACCGTGATTCCAGTACAATTCATTGCAACGAACATGATTACCGCTGGCAGTTGTGGTGTACATATATGGGTCAAATTGTCCGCTCAAATTGATGGTGTAATTCACTTTTGGAATCTTGATTCGCAAGTTCACCGAGAAGTTCTGCCAGTTCATGGAATCCGCGATGAAGTTATAGCCACCGCTGATACTGAAGTTATCAATGATGCTATACACCTTATAGGGTTCCTTGCCTGTAGTATCTTTGTCGTTGCGCAATTTCATTTCGAGGTTATTTCCCAACGAGAACGACAACGCAGCCGAACTACCTCTACCGGGGGCCTCCCTAAAGCGCGAATACACCACTTCTTCAAAGATTGGCAAGCCATTCTCGTCTAATTTCGGCACCAAGTTACCTGCGGCATCGCGCATGGTAACCATTTTGTCGTATGTACCATAAAAACCGCCATAGCGTTTTGCCCACATCGGATCGGAAAAGTCGGGATTGTAGTTGAAGCTGATAGATGGAGTCATCACATGCCTGAACCGATCAACCTTATCGCCAAACAATTTGCGACTGGGGATATAGAAACCATATAATTTCGTACTCAGGCTCACGCTTGCTCGGAAATCATATACATTGTAGAAGCCCATTACGGTGTCTTTCTTCACCTGATAAGTATCCTCATCCCATCGCTGATCTACGCGTTGGAAGAACATACGATCGTTAAAACTCAAACTGGGCGTAATACTGATATACTTGAACAGCATGAACGATGCCGAACTGCTCAGGCTGTGTTTCAATCCATTCTGCCAATCCTTCACGAAGTTTGATTTGAGGAAATAATCTTCCTTACAAGTAATCGAGTTATAGAAGTTTCCGCTATACTGCAAGCTGATTTTCTCATACCATTTCTCTTTGCCCATGCGTTGTTTGCGTTTGAAGGGGTAGATACGGCTCATGCTCACATTGATATTCGGCAGACTCACCGTCAGCGTGGAGTCTTTTGTTCGCTGCGTAATGGACATGTTTGCGCTGATGCTCCATGGGCTATCGGGGAAACGCTGTGTGTAGTTGATGGTACTACTTGTTGTATTCTCGGCATTCTGCTGCACATTGTAGTAGCTATTGATATTACTACGGTTGTAGCCACTCGTTTTGAAGTTTACGCTCGCGGAGAAATTGTTGTACGGATTTGCTTTTGCGTCTTGCGTATGCGACCATTGCACGCTCAAGTTCTTCGCCACGCCATACCCGGGCATATCTTTTTCGCCCGTTACATCCCAGCGGTAGTTGATGTTCACATTACCGCGGAACTTATATCGCTTGATATACCTACTGGTTGCATATACCGCCCATGTTCCGCGCGTGTAAATATCTCCTCGCAGTTCGAGGTCAAAATAGTCATTGATTGCAAAATAGTAGCCCAATCCCGACAAATACATACCACGCGTGTAATCATCGCCGAAGTTTGGCATTATCAATCCGCTGGAGTACTGATTTGTAAATGGGAAGAATCCAAATGGGATTGCCAGCGGCAGCGGCACTTCGCCCACCACCAGATAGGCAGGTCCTGTAGCGATGAAGTTGCCGGGCTTCACTTTGGCTTTTGTCATTTGCAGGTAGAAGTGCGGATGATCGTGGTCGTCGCAAGTGGTGTATTTACCGCCTTGCATCATCAGCAGATTGTCATCCATTTTCTTTGTCTTGTCCGCTATCACATATCCTTCACCTTGTTCTGTCACCACATGGCGAATAATGCCTTTTTGTGTTTTTAGGTTGTAGGTTATCTCATTGGACTCATAACTATCCTTACCATCGGCAAAGACGGGTTTGCCTATCACTTCGTTTTCTATGGTGTCTAATACGCCGCGGGCATATAGCGTGCTGCTGTCCATGCTCACGCGTATGTATTCGGCAGTCAGTTTCATGGACTTGTATTGCAATTCGCCGCTGCCATACATGAATGCCAACCCTTTGCCTGTCATCACCATAGAGTCTTGCGAAGTGTATTCCACACGCGCATCTATTGCGTTCTTCTTTGGTGCGGGTTCTTTCTCTTGCGCCAACTCCTCCCCCAAGATTGGATTAGGGATACTATCCTGAGCCACCATTGGCATCACCAATAGCAGCATCATTCCAAGCAATATTTTTATCCCTTTCTTCACCTTTCAGTTTTCCGTTTTCACCTTACCTACGCGTATACGCGCATATTTGCGCAAATAATTTGCAAAGGTACTGCTTTTTTTCGACATATGCAAATTTCACTTTCTTTTTTTGGAAATTATATATCTATTGACACTTCATCTCACTATTGTCCTGTAAAAATAAGGAACACGAACGGTGAACATAATTAAACAGCAAATTGAACAAATTATACGAATTTTTCTATAAATTAGCGTAATTAGCCGTTTCAAAATTTTGGTTAATATACTCTAATAAACTGCAATTTTGGTAGTGAATAAGATATTTTATTGGGGATTTATATACCTATTGACACCATGCGTTATTGTCCTTGTCGCGCCAGGAAGTTAATTGGCGCGAAAGTTGTTTAAGTTGTTTTTTATAAATAATTCTTGTCGTTTTTAGTTATAGTGTCAGCTCGTATATAGTTCTCTTTTATTTTGAGTTGCCAATGCGCCTGCGCATTCTTCCAACTCAAACCAAATATACTCCTTGAATTGACGATAATTGACATCAAAATTGACCTTAATTGTTGTCTAAAATAAGATCAGTATCAAGTCGTATATAGTTCCCATAATTTTTGTGTTTAATAAATATTCCTTGTTTGGGTAATAAGTACTCGCTTTTCAGCAGATAATCGTTAGTTATTCGTAGGTTATTCGTAGGTTATTCGTAGGTTATTCATAGGTTATTAAGCAATTCTGCAAATAACCAAAAGTGTACTGACAGCTGAAGGAACCTTATGAGATAGAGGTAGCATCAAAGGCTGAATGTGCAGTGAATGAGGGTAGTCTAACAATAATTTTGGTTGTTTAGTGGACTGTAGTGGGATTGTAGTAAGCTGGATAAATATTTTAATTGAGAAAAACGCCACATTTTTTAACATTTTTCCACAAAACTGCAAAAATATTTGCATATATGTAAAATTTTGTGTAACTTTGCGGGCTTTTTGTGGAATTATGGATTTTGTATAAATTATTATCATGAAAACAGATACAATCAAACACTCTTTTTCGGGTCGCATTTTGAAGAAAGCGACATGTATTTTTGGGCTTTGTATGCTTATGTTAGTAGGAGCCATGCCAATCTCTGCGCAGGTGTATTCTACGGTGCAAGAGCCGCAGCATAGTTATAATGCCTACCAGCCTACTGTTTACGAGCCATTTGGTTCCTCGCTCCCCAGCGAGAGTAATCCTATGTATAGTAATACGCAGGGAACTTCAGATTGGAATGGCACTCTCTCTAATCGCCGCAATGTTGGTGGTGTACAGGGAGATCCTGGTGATCAATCCGACGAATCTCCCGTTGGCGAAGCATGGGTAATGTTGTTGTTTGCTGCTGTTGCGGCGGCGGTGGTCTTTGTTCGCCAGCGAAAGGCAGCGGTAAAAGGTTAGTGTGCCTGTTATCTGCCATTGATCTGCCACCCAAATGCCACCTATCGTCATCGTGACCTCATCGTGACCTCATCGTGACCTCATCGTGACTTCGCTGCAACTTCACCGTAAGATCACCGCAAGATTAAAGGCTCAAGACAGAGGAACGACCAAAAGACAATTTATTTCCGCGCGAGCACGTAGAAGTAAAAAAAAACAATCACCCCAACGCCCAAAAGGGAAGTTCACAAAAGAAAATAAAAACGAACCCATGTTGCCCCGCGACATACCACATAACAATGTGTGAAGGCATCTAAATGAGATGAAAGAAGAAATAAGATATAGCAATCCAACCGCACTGACCAATAGTCAAGACTATCGTTGTTTGATTACATCTCTCAAACAACGCTATCTCTCCGCGCGACTGAAAGCCGCACAATCGGTGTCACGCGAATTGCTGCAGTTCTATTGGAGCGTTGGACATGATATATATGAACGACAATGGGAGAACACCTACGGCTCGGCTTTCTACAAGACATTAAGCCAAGATTTGCGACGCGAACTCCCCGATGTAAAAGGACTATCTGAAATCAACTTAAGATACATGACGCAGTTCTATTCCATGTATTCTCAAGTCATTACAATTCTTCCGCAAGTCGCGGAAGAATTCAAAGCATCAAATCTTCCGCAGCTTGCGGACGATTTGACCATAGAACAAATACTATTTTCCATTCCATGGGATCATCATCGTCGTATCATTGATAAATGCAAGGACAATGTCCAAAAGGCACTATTTTATGTACAGATGACCTATCAGAACCAATGGGGACGAGATATGCTTCTCAACCACCTGAAGTCTAACCTCTACGAACGCGAGGGTAAAGCTATCACAAATTTCCAAAAAGTGTTGCCCACTCCACAGAGCGATTTAGCACAACAGATAACAAAAGACCCATATAATTTTGATTTTCTCACACTTACAGAGAACTTTAAAGAGAAAGAATTAGAAGATGCTTTGGTGAACAATGTTTCCCGTTTCTTGTTAGAATTAGGTGTAGGATGGGCATATATGGGCAGACAAATACGATTGGGTGTAGGCGAAAGCGAGATATTTCCTGACTTACTTTTCTATAATGCGCGCATTCATGCTTATTGTGTAGTAGAGTTGAAGATTGGTACATTCAAAGCAGAATATCTTGGACAATTGAGTTTGTATGTATCTGCTGTCAATCATCAGTTGAAGTCGGAATTAGATAATCCTACTATTGGTTTACTGATTTGCCGCGACAAGGATAATGTATTGGCACGATATGCCTTGGAGAACATCAGTGCTCCTATAGGTATCTCAGAGTATCAACTTTCACAATTATATCCAAAGGACTATAAATCATCTATCCCATCTATTGAAGAAATCGAAAAAGATTTGAACAGCCAACTTTAATCACACAACATAACACCAGAAATACCAACAAAAAAAATGGGAATAGAAACACAAATACAACTCTTCGACAATGCCAAGATTCGCGTTGTATGGGATGACGAGAAGGAGAAATACTTCTTCTCCGTGGTTGATATTGTTGGTGTATTGACGGAGAGCGCCGATGGACGAACCTATTGGAAGGTACTGAAAAATCGCCTTGTAAAAGAAGGAAATGAAACGGTTACAAATTGTAACCAGTTGAAACTTCCAGCTGCAGATGGCAAAATGCGACTGACCGATGTCGCTGATTTAGAAGGTATTTTGCGTATTGTACAATCTATTCCAAGCAAGAAAGCCGAACCCATCAAACAGTGGTTAGCGCAAGTAGGAAGCGAACGAATGCATCAAATGATTGACCCAGAGCGATCTATCCAGCAGGCAGTTGCAGATTACAAGAAACTGGGATATTCCGATAAATGGATTGCCAATCGTGTTAAATCAATTGATGCTCGTAACGAATTGACTAACGAATGGAAACGCTCAGGATTGACAGAAGGGAAAGAGTTTGCATTCTTAACTGATTTGATTACAAAAGCATGGAGTGGCAAAACCACCAAAGAGTACAAACGATTTAAGGGATTAACCAAAGAAAACCTGCGCGACAATATGTCCACTATTGAATTGGCACTCAACACATTGGCAGAGGCATCAACTACAGAGATTTCTAAGCGCAGAAATCCCAAAACAATGAGGCAGAACATACAAATTGCCAAAGAAGGTGGCGATGTAGCCAAAGCAGCGCGCCTGCAATTGGAAACAACCATTGGTGAAAGCGTGATTACTTCTGCAAAAGCAAGTGATTACATTCGTCCAATTGAGGATACCACAGCCAATGAGTTAGAATAACCCAACACCCCATAGGTTCAGTTCTCGGCGCTACCCGCTGAGAAACTAAAGTAAAAAAACGCCCCCTCCAAAGGTTCGGTAACCCTGCGGCGGAGGAAAAGAAATAAGGGAGATAAAATCAACAAGAATATGACAGAAAAAGACAAGCAGACACTATTTGCAGGAAAGTGCATTGTTGGTAAATATTTTGCAAAACGCAAGGCGTTAAAACGAATTAATAAACTGCTCAAAGAAGCAGAGTTAATATTGAATACTCATCCCGCTATTGAGTTTAATAATTTTTTTGAGAATGAGTTGTACAACACAAATAGCATCATGTTGGCAGAACAAACTTGGAGTCTCAAAGTAAATAATGTTTTGGTTGAGCTATTTGGTGCCCAATCACATATTTTGCAACAATTCAGTTGTACACTTGTAAAAAACGAATTGTCAAAATATGCAGGTATATGTAAGCAAATTGTAAGAAAGCGAGAAGTACTATCTATTTTAAAAGATGAACTAGTAGCACTTAACATATTTAAATATTGTTATTAATAACACTTTATATATTGTAGATATGGAAGATTATACATACATTAGTCAAATAATTACACAGTGCATCATAACAGAATTAGGATGTACTGATTTTGTAAAGGACGAAGCAAATAATTTGATTTCATTTACTTATCACAGTTTATCTTATATTTGTATTTATGATGCCAAAGACCCTTACTATTTGCGTATTATTATTCCAAATATAGATATGCTTAATCAAAATACTGAAAATAAATATCTTCATAAAATATTAGAGTTAAATGCTAAATTCAAAACAGGAAAATTCATAACAGTAGAAAATGCCCTTTGGGTAGTAGCCGAAATAATGCTAACAGGCGTTACAAGAGTTACTCAAACTTTTGTTGATTTAGTTAATCTTTTAGAGCATATGCGCAGCGAATATGCCATGTTACTAACAGCAGGAACAAATATATAAAAATCATGAAAGTAGTACATCTAAAATGGACAATATTTTTATTGTGTCTAGTGATTGGTATTTTAATTATTATTGGATGTTGTTATCTTGATAATTGCAATCAGCCTATCGTGCATTATCTTTCCATTGCAGCAACGATAATGTCAATCATTTTGTCCATATTTTCTATTGCATTCTCATACTATTCACTTATGTCTTCTGCTACACAATGGAGTCATATGAATGCTGCTATTGTAGAAATGAAAGAAGCGAATCGTAACATCAACAATAATAATCAAGCGTTGTTAAGCCACGTTATAACTATCACTCGTAATATTGGGGCATTACAGGTTCAAATACCAAATTTAGCAGCCCCTGAACGCTCTTTTAACAACACAAAAATGCCCATACAGCATGGTGAACAAAATTCTGTACGAGAGAATCAACCCAAACAGAATGAAGTTGTAGTGCCAGAGGGATAATGATAGATTTATAAAAATCATTGAGAATGATTGATACATTATACACATTAAGGACTATACCTATTGCAACAACAATACAGGATAGTATTATAACAAATACGAGCATTAGAGGAGGAATAGATATCGGTATTCAAGATAGCCTAAATTTTGTGTTATCAGGTTCGCCATCTGTTTTGCTTGATATGCCAAATCAAATAGATTGGATATCTTTGACATTGGGTGTTTTATCTATATTATCAACAGCTGCGATAGCAGTCTATACGGTGTATAATAACAAGGAATTACAAAAATCTGAAACAGAAGAACTCAGAAGACGTAAAATACAAGAAATTGCTGTTACGAGACAAGCTGAAATGTTTCGACAGCTTCAAAAATTAACGGATATGGTACAAGAGTCTGTTGACGAAACGAACATAATGAAACCTACAGCGCAAAAAAAATTCCGACAATTATTCAATAGTGCAAGGAACTTTCTTAATCAAAATACAATATATATTAGAGACCCGTTATGGTCAATTGCTTCTAATGTGTTAGATTTATACGAGGATCCTAACTTTATTTATGATACGGAAACCATTAGAGAAATTGGAAACAAAATTGATGATTACTGTAATGAATACAATAAATAATTAACTGGTAGTAAAATGAAAAAGGATAATGACATAGAATTAATTAGTGCGTTTTCTGTATCTGGTTCAACTGGAGTGCTAACTATAGAACACATAAAGGATTTGGCAAATCAAGCTCAGACATATGCTGAATCAAATAAAATGGTTGCTATTTCTATGAAGAACATTTCTTCATTATCTCTTGACGCATCTACAACCTTGTATTCTGAGCTTAAACAGAAGAATTTAACTAAAAAAGTTGTAATAGTTGGCAGTACACCTTACGTACGTCAAATTATATCACGCGGGACGAGAAACATTAAGAAATAAAACTACGAATTTGTTTAATTTACAACTATACTTACATGGATTTGGACTATTCAAAAATATTAGATGATAGGTCTAGAGAGTATTTTAAGGAAGCAGTAACATGCAGTGAACACGGATGTTACCGTGCTGCTATGAGTACGCTTTATTGTGTGTGTATGTGTGACATTGTGTATAAGTTGATAGGTATTGGTGAGGAACATGGTTTTACTCCTGCTAGTGACATTCTCAATGAAATGAGAGATACTCAAAAAACAAATCCACGGAGAGAGGCTTGGGAAAATCAATTACTGGAGTCCGTGGTGGAGAGAACAGCTCTCCTTGATGATGTTACATATAAAATTATTCTACAAATTAGAGACTGGCGTCATCTATCTGCTCATCCTGCTTTAGATGATGAAAACAAATTAGTTACTCCGAATCAAGAAATGGTCATAGGGCATCTAAGAGAAATCTATAGTCGTCTTCTAACCAAGTCACCTATTTATGTTAAATCACGGGATTTACCTGCACTAATTTCAGATATGTTATTACAACGAAGGGTGGAGTTAATGAAAGATAATGATGTGTTTGAATCATTTTTAGAAAAAGAATACAATATTTCAAAGCTGTCAGAAAAGGATGTGTTACGTTTATTTAAAACTTTTTGGAAGTTTGAATTAAGTATTGCTGATAAAGTTGAGGCAGAACACACGAGAATTATTAATGCGCGATTTATTGCTTATTTATATCAACAACACACAGAACTCATTAATCAACATTTTTCAGTTCAAACCAATCATTTAAAGATTAATAGAGAATTGTGGCAAGAAGCACATTATTTATTTTCCAAATTTCCCGCTATGTATAATTTTCTAGATGACATAGATAAAATCTTAATAAATCATAAAGTACATCAGCACAAAAACGATTTTTTAGCATTTGCGTGGTATCTACTTAACGGGAATAAAGAGGAACATATTCAACGTTTAATACACGATTATCCTTTCCTGTTTCATTGGTATAATCTAACTCCTGCGAGTAAATTTAGAAACAAATATAAAGCAGAAGGGCTGGTGGAATTATGTGATAAGTATTTTATATCTAAATTTACAACTGTTCAAGACTTCACTCAAACGGGTCACTACTACTACAATTTCTTACAGCCAAATATAGGAGAATGGACGTTAGGAAATTGCGAATTATTCTTCAGTATTGTTACGAAAAACAATCAAATTTACAATTATCAAAATTATCAAACTATCTGTGAAGAAGTTGCTCAAAAAGCACTCACTTTTATTACCAAGGAACAGTTGTTTAGTAAATTTGACTTTCTTACAAGAATATTAGATAAACAATAAGATACTCGAATAAAACAACAAAAACAATATGAAAACATTTACAACTTACGCCGAGAAGAAGGCGAAACAATTTCTTAACCTATTACAAGGATATACCAAAGGTATACGAATAACTGCCATCCTCATTCTCCTACTAATGGGAGTTAATAATGTGTGGGCA